>CACZOU010000076.1 GCA_902782945.1 uncultured Methanobacteriaceae archaeon | reverse complement strand
GGTGATGTTAATATCCTTGAAACAGGAACCTTTGGATATAAAGGAAGTTTATATAATTTAGCAAAAGAATGTAAACCAGATGTTGGAGTAATAACTAACATAACACCAGACCATCTGTCTGAAAATTCTAATTTCATAGATTATGCAAGAGTAAAAGGTGAACTTGTAGAACTTTTAGACCAAAAAACATTAATAATCAATAATGATGACCCTACAATACAAGGATTATTAAAAGAATTAAATTATCATGGAAATATAATATCATTTGGAGTAGATACTGAACCAGTACGTACATCTACAAAAAAATGTTTCTGTGGAAAGGAAATTAAGGTAGAGGAATTTATAGCTGGAGTAGGAACATATAAGTGTGATTGTGGAATAGAATACAAAAAACCAGATTACATAGCAACAAACATAAACGACCAACATAATAAATTCACATTAATCACTCCAAACAACGAAGAACACGTATTTAAACTAAGTATCAACGGAATACATAACATCTATAATGCAGTAGGTTCTATAATTGTAGCACATGAAATACTTAACATATCCTATAATGTAATAGCCGAAGCAGTATACTCGTTTAAAGGTGTTAAAGGACGTATGGAAAAAATAGGTACTATTGATGGTAAGCAAATCATGGTAGATTATGCACATAACCCTGCAGGTATAACAACAGTATTAAAAGAATTAAAAAATTCATATAGTACTCTAGTAAATGTTATAACAACATCCTCAGAATCAGGAATGGATGGAGATAAAGAAATACTAAAATGTGCAGCGGAATATGCTGATTATATTGTACCAGCATCACATAACTCATACATATGTGCTAAAAAAGCATTACAAAAAGGATTATACACGGATAAAATAGTTTTACCTGATACTATGCCTAAGGGAGATAAAGAAGGTACTCTTGGAGCAACAATAGAACAAGTATTAGCAGGCTTTAATAAAGCATTAGAAATTGATGTTAATCTAGTGGTATGTACAGGAGAAGCAGCATTCAAATATAAAAATGAATTGATAAGGGAATAAACAATAAATTTTCCTTTATTATTATTTTTAACTATCACCACCCATTTAAAAACACTTTTTTAATTGTTGTTATTATTAAATAGTATAAAATCAAAAATATATAATAGATTAATTCAATATAAAAATTTACTTTATTATTATATAATGTATATATTTTATTATGATTGTACTTTCGAGCTTTCTAGTTAAATATCATAGATATATAGAATTCTCGAAAATTAGAGGTGAAATTTTGTTTATAAAAGTTAGGAGAGATACTTTAATCATTTTAATCTTGGCATTTATATTAATTTTGTCTGGACGTGCAATGAGTTATGTAGCATTCGCATCATCTAATTCTACTGATGATGGAGTTCCAATTGCAGGTATAATGGTCAAAGGAAATGATATAATACCTACATCAACTATCAAATCCAATGTAGAAGCTGCAGGATTTAGAGATGGAAGTTATATTAATGGAAGTACTTTGATTACGTCACAAAGACAATTACTTCTTAGTGATGCTATTAACAATGCAGAGCAAATGGTTAAAAAATCGACAATACCAGGTACTTCAATAGCTCCTATAAGTTCGGTAGATGTTCAAGTTGATTCAACTACAGGAAATGTTGTTGTTACAGTAGTAGAAGACTTTTCAATATTACAAACCAATGGAACAACAAATAGTACAAATGGTACAAATGGAACAAACGGTACAAATGGAACAGGCAGTTCCTTAGATTATCAAGGAACTTCTGAGACAGGATGATGGGTGATACTATGGTAAATAGATCTACATTATCAAAATTAGCCTTATTCCTAATCATTGTAATGGTATTTTCGACAACTGCCTCAGCAACAATGAACGTTGCAGTAATAACCGACCCAACAGGTAAAGATCCTAATGGATGTGCTGCAGGAAGTCAATCATTTGCTGCTAACATGTTCCAGTCAACTTTTATCTTTTCACAAGAACATAAAATGGCATTGCTATCAGGAGGAGAAGGTACATCTGATGTTCGTGTAGCTGCAATTATCAATGCATTAACTCAGCTACAAAAAAATGGAACACCTGCTCAAGTGGTAAGTGTCGCACAAAATTATCAGGGTATTCGTTTAATGGCTGTAAATCCTACTGAAGGTATTGCTGTAGGTGGAGACTTTGATGTATATGTTGTTACGGTAGATAACAATAGTACTATTAAAGTTCAAGCAGCTAGTGGAGGAGTTGCAACAGTACCAGCAGGTACAAAAGGCGCAATAATACACCTTCGTAACTCTGAAGGAAACCCTAAATCAGGAACAGCAGAAACAGTAAGATTACAAACTGCTATGAATATAGGTAAAATGATTCGTGATGGTTATCCTGCAACAAAAATTGTATCCGAAGCATTTGGTGAAGTTGCTAGAGATTCTGGAGAAGACCATGGTGGAGGTGCAATTAACCTCGTATCAGGTGTTACAACCGGAGACATGTTTACTCCTGATCAATTAAATGATACAGGTTATGAAATGGAAAAACCATACAGTAAAGTTAGTAGTTCTGGATGGAGTGTAGGTTATCCTGAAGCAGATAACTATCAAGTATCTCCAGTAGATGGAAGTCCACTAACAACAGTATATGCTTACCAAGCATTAGGAAATACAATAACAGTATCCGATGATAATCCATCAGTATCAACATATGGATCAGATGAAAAAGGAATATCTGAAGCAACAACTAGTGTTGTAGATGCTTCTGTTGAAAAAAATGGATATGATCCAGTTAAAATAGCTCAATCAATTAACAAAGCAATTGATAGTGGTAGTATTGTTGGAGTGGAATATGTTGATTCCTCTGATATAAATGTAAGGGAGAACATTAAAGCTGTAGGTGTATATTATACTCCTGCACCAAATGGTAGAAGTGCTCCTGTATGGAACTTACCTATAGATTCAAATGTATTTGACGTGTTAGGTAATATTGAAAGCTTAATTGGTATTTTATTAATATTATTAGCTTTATTCCGTAGTACATTAATCAAATCATTCTTCAGAAGACGATAAGTCTTCTACCATTTTCTTTTTTGGATATTAAAATAATTTTTTTCAGTTTTTATTAGGGTATAAAATTTTTTCTAGGAGATTATAATGGCATTAATATTAATAAGAGCAATGAATAGAAAAAAAGCATTAAATGGCTTAGCAGATTTAGAAAGACATGCAAATTTAACAATAGTTGGAAAACCAAAGAGTATTTCTTTAGATAAAATTCACGATGTCACTAAAAGAGTAATTAAACAAGAACCTCGCAATGACATTAAAGTAGCAGTTCTTGTTAAAGTAGAAGAGGATACAACAGTAAGTATAATGAACTTAAGAAAAATACATCCACCGGTTCATGTAATTGTTATTAGTGAAGAGTATCCCGAATACAAAACATTAAATAATGAGTATTATAATGCAAAAGTATTTGATGGATATTATTCTGCTAAAAATAAGTCTAAAAAACAAGATAAATAAAAAGTATAATTATATAAAATGTAAGAGGTAATCCTCTTATTCATTTTAATTTCTTTTTATACGAGCAATATCTCCAATGGTAGCTTCATGGAAGCGTCTAACATCCTGATATTCTCTTTCATCAGATTCTATTTTTTCTATAATTTTAATATTAAGTATTTTTTCTATTTTACGAGCTAGTTGAGGTGTAGGAACCATTTTTCCTGTTTCAATATGAGCAATAACAGATTCTCGTTCATATATTTTTTCTCCGAGTTTTTTCTGTGTAAGATTTTTTTTCTCTCTTGCTTTTCTAATTATTTTTTGATAATTATCTACTAACTCAAATTCATCCTCTGATCTTTTATTATAGGATTTCTGTGGGCGTCGACTTCTATAATGATTATTATTATGTTTTTTGTTTCTATTATTTCTCTGTTTTTGTGGTTGGTGTTGAACTTTACCATATTTTGAACATTCTTTACATGTAATCATTACGGAATTGTCTATTTTTGTTTTATAAGGTTGTCCTTTAATTTCTGTTCCACATATTTCACAATTCATTTTATTCACTTGAATCTAATTTTTATATAAATATTTTTTTCTTAATTATAATAGTTATAGTTTTTTCTAGTATTTAAACTAGTATAACCCTTTTATTATTACTTTTTTGATTTTACTGTAATATTATTAGAATATTATTTATCCATAAATCCAATAGTATAATAATAAGAAAGTTTAAAAAAATATACTGTAGTAGTAGAAAAAAGATTTAAAAACATAAATATATAATTATATTGATTAAAGAAAAATAAAATAAAACAAAATCAATGTAGAAAAAAAATAATAAAATTAATGATACCTAATAGGAGGTATAATTATGGAAGAATCATCACCTTTAAACACAGTTGAAGAAGAAGACCGTGAAATAACAAACATATTAGATAAACATGAGGCAATCGAACGTAATCTAACATGGGAAGTAAGAAAATTAGAAAAAGACAAAGTATTACTAGAAAACGAGAATCTCAGGTTAGACCGTGAAGTTAAATCATTAAAAAATGAAATAAATCGTTTCAGAACACCACCATTAGTACTAGCAACTGTCTCTGAAATACTAGATAACAACCAAGTAGTAGTAAAAAGTAGCACAGGACCATCATTTTTACTAAGATACTCTGATAAAGACAGTGATAAAGTAGAAATTGGTTCAAGAGTAGCACTAAATCAACAAACATTCAGCATAGTTGATATTATAACTTCCGAAAAAGATCCATTAGTATCTGGAATGGAAATAGATGAAAAACCAAATATAAGCTATGATGACATTGGTGGATTAAAAAAACAAATACGTGAAACTGTTGAAACAGTAGAACTACCATTAAAAAATCCAGAAATATTCAAAGAAGTTGGTATTACACCACCTAAAGGTGTATTATTCTATGGTCCACCAGGTACAGGAAAAACTCTCCTAGCAAAAGCAGTCGCACATGAAACAAATGCAACTTTCATAAAAATTGTAGCATCTGAATTTGTAAAAAAATACATAGGAGAAGGATCACGTCTAGTAAGAGGAGTATTTGAATTAGCTAAAGAAAAAGCACCAGCCATAATATTTATAGATGAAATTGATGCTATAGCAGCTAAAAGATTACAAGGATCTACAAGTGGAGATCGTGAAGTTCAAAGAACACTCATGCAATTACTAGCAGAAATGGATGGATTTGAATCCCGTGGAAATGTTGGTATAATTGCAGCAACTAATAGGCCTGATATATTAGACCCAGCATTAGTAAGACCTGGAAGATTTGATCGTATTATAGAAGTTCCAGTTCCTGATGAAGAAGGAAAACTTGAAATTCTTAAAATACACACCAAAAACATGTCCTTAGATTCTGATGTTGATCTTAATAAAATTGCAACTGAAGCAAAAACGGCATCAGGAGCAGACCTTAAATCAATATGTACAGAAGCAGGTATGTTCGCAATAAGAGAAAATCATCACAGTGTATCATCTAAAAACTTTGAAGATGCATTAGATAAAGTGATGAACAAAAATAAAAACAGAAATGAGTTATCTAAAGAAGCAGGAGTAATGTATAACTAATCATGTTATATAATACTCTTTAATCTTTTCTTTTTAACTTAAAAAAATAGCCTATGATGAACCCTATGAGCTCTGATATGATGATGAATGATGGGCGATCTGAGGCTAACTTTATTTAACCACCCTTAAAATAATGAAAAAAAAATTACTAATTTTTAAAAAAAGAATAATTAAATTAAAATAGTTAAATAACTTCTTTTAATTCATCAATTGATCTAACCACTGTATGGTTCTTTATTTGCTCAACTACAGGTCTTGTAACTAGTATTACAGGAAGTCCTAATTCTATTGCAGCATTAATTTTTTCCTCAGAACCACCACTTTCACCACTTTCTTTAGTAATTACAGCTTTAACATTGAATTCTTTCATTAAACTCATGTTAAATTCTTTGGAAAATGTTCCTTGCATAGCAACTATATTACTTGCAGGAATACCTGTTTTCTGGGTTTTTGAAATACTGAACGTGTTTGGAAGTACTCTTACAATTATTTGTTTTGGGTCTACTTCTTTGACTATTTCTGGTAAGGTCATAACTCCTGCTAGATGCATAAGTTTTTCATTATCACCTAATAATTCTTTTGCTTTTAAAGCTCCTTCAGGGAATGTTGAAACTTTTTTTATTAAATCAGACTCTGGTAGAATTGTTGATGCTCTTTCATATCTAATATAGTTTATTCCTGTTTCTTCAGCACTTTCAATAGCGGTTTCAGTTGCTACTGCTGCAAAAGGGTGAGTAGCATCAATGAGTGTGTCTATATTTTTTTCTTTTATTACGTTAATAAAATCTTCTTTTCGTAATGCTTTTGATATAACTTCAGTTGCTCCTGCAGATTTTGCTATTTTTGATCCATAATCAGTAACTGTTGTGGCGAGGATATAATTATTTTCATCTTCACTTAGAAAATTTATAACTTTACTTGAATCAGATGTACCAGACATTACAATATATCTCATTTAGCATGCCTCCAATATATTTAAATTAATTATTTCATTAATTATTGTATTTTTTAAAATCATTTTTGTTATGATTATTTTTTTAAATAATAACTAATACTTGTTATGTTAATTTATGCTTCACAAAATTAAAATAAATTTTATATAAAAAAAGAGGATGTGAGTATTAGATTATCTCATTTTCAAATAATCTAATTATTCTTTCAGCTACTAATATTGTGAGTGCTACGATAATAATTGGAATCCATGATATTAAAGGAATACTTGTTGTTCTAAATATCTCTTGTAGCACTGGAATGTAAATCACACATAACTGTAATAGGAATGATATTATAATAGATATAATTAATGTTCTATTTGTTTCTTTACTGTTAGATCTGCAGTTAAATACGTTTACTAATTGATATATTACAAATACTGTGAATGCTATTGTACCTGCTAGTCTTTGTTCTGTACCTATTGAAAGCTCATATAAATATAATCCAAGTGTACCAGCAGCCATTACTAATCCTACTAGGATAATATGTATTAAATTATTTTTTGATACAATGTTTTCATCACTAGGTGGAACATTCATAATGTCTTCATCTGATGGCTCTACACCTAATGACTGTGCTGGTGGTCCATCCATTATTATATTTATCCATAAAAGTTCCACAGCATTAAATGGTAATGTTAATGACATTATTGATGAAATTAATATAGTAATTATTGCTGCAATATTGGTTGATAATTGATATTTGAGGAATCTCTTAATATTTGAATAAATTGTACGACCTTCTTTAACAGCATAAGTGATGGTAGAGAAATCATCATCCTGTAAAATCATATCACTAGATTCTTTAGCAACATCAGTACCAGAACCCATTGCAACACCTATATTTGCACTTGTAAGTGCTGGTGCATCATTAACTCCATCACCAGTCATTGAAACAATTTCACCGATACTCTTCAATGCTTTAACAATTTTAACTTTTTGTTCTGGAAATACTCTTGCAAAAACATTCACATCTTTAACAACGTCCCTGAATTCATCATCAGACATTTTATTAATTTCGTCACCTGTTAATACTTTATCTGGATGATTAATTCCAACCATTTTAGCTACTGCTACTGCAGTATTTTTATGGTCACCTGTTATCATTTTAACATTGATTCCTGCTTTAGCACAGATTTTTATTGAATTTTCCACGTTTTTTCTTGGTGGATCCATCATACCTACAAGACCTACAAATATAAGGTCTTCTTCCAGACTATTAATAGCGTAATTCTCATAATTATCAATATTCTTATATGCTAATAATATTACTCTAAGAGCATTATCTGTATATTCTGTTATTTTATCTTTGATATGCTGAACCTGTTCTGATGATAATTTACTAATTTCACCATTTTCTTCAATAAATTTACATTTATCTATAAGAATTTCAGGTGCTCCCTTAATCAGTACAAATTCCTCACCACCTATTTTATTTATAGTGGTCATTCTCTTACGATTACTATCTAAAGGAATTTCATCAATACGCTCATATGAAATATCATCATCAAAACCATTATCAAGAGCAAATTCTAGTATTGATATATCAGTAGAATCACCAATCTTAACATCTTTACTTTTATTAACCTTAGCATTGTTACATAACCCTGAGACTAGAATGGCCTTATTTTTATCTGTAATATAGGAATCAGTTACTGTTAGTTTATTCTGAGTTAATGTACCTGTCTTATCAGTACAAATAACAGAACATGACCCAAGTGTTTCAACAGCTAATAATTTTCTAATAATAACATTATTTTTAGCCATTTTCTGCATACCAAGAGCTAGTGTTAATGTTAACACTGCAGGTAATCCTTCAGGTATAGCAGCAACTGCTAAAGATACTCCAGTCATGAATGTAGTTGCTATGTCAAATCCATGGAATAATTGAAGTATAAATATAAGAATACAAATTATTATTGAGAATAATCCTAATGTCTTTCCTAATTTATCAATTTTAATTTCTAGGGGAGTTTCACTTCCTTCTTCTTCCTGAATCATGGAAGCTATTTTACCAATCTCTGTATTCATACCTGTTGCTATTACAAGTCCTTTAGCTCTTCCACGAGTTATTCCAGTGTTCATGTAAACAATGTTTTCATGATTATCATTTTCATCTGTGGCTGTTTTAGTAACTGCTAATGATTCTCCAGTTAATAATGATTCATCAACCTTAAGATCATATGTTTCAATTAATCTTACATCTGCAGGTACATTATCTCCCTCTTCAAGTATTACAGCATCACCTACTGTAATATCTTCAACATTAATCTCTTGTTTCTGATTATCTCTCAGTACGACAGTTGTTATCGTAGTCATGGATTTTAGTTTTTCCATGGCATTCTGAGCTTTTCTTTCCTGTCTATATCCTAAAACTGCATTTAATATTACTACAAAGAATATTACAGCTGAATCCAGAAAATCATTTATCAATGCTGAAACTATTCCTGCTAAGATTAATAGTATCATCAATGGTTCTGTGAATTGTAATAGAAATTTTTTTAATTCACTTTCTTTCTTTTTTTCTTTAAGTACATTCTTTCCATGTTTTTCTAGTCTTTCTTCTGCATCACTACTCGATAATCCATCCTGTGTAGTGTTTAATTCAGTAATAACTTCAGGTATAGTTAATTTTTCCCATTCCATTGTTTTTACCACTCATTTTTTCATAACATAAAATGCTATTTTTTTGTAATTAACAAGTTTTAATTTGTTTTGAAGTTTGTAATTTACTTCTTCTGTAAATAATGGTTTTATTAATAAATCAGCACCATATTTCTCTGATAACTTGAATAAATCATATTGTAACTCTTCGGGCGGTCTTATAGAATAGATTAAGTCAGCATCTTCATAGATTTCATCAGTCGGTTTTGTTATATCATCGTAAATTACTGTATCATTACAGGGATTAATGTCTACTAGTTTTATTTCGGTATCTTTTAATTGTTCTTTTAATATTTGGCTAGGCTGTAATATCTTACCTACTCCAACTTCAATAATTTTATTACTATCACTGTAATTATTTATAATATATTCTGTAAAGTTTTCCCATAGTTTCATCATATAAATATAATATGACTTTAATTAATTAATAAACATATATATTATAATTAAGGAAAGTATTTTCGAGTGATTATTTAATGATTATACGTGACTTTATATTATCCGATTTAGACGATGTAGTTCGAATTGAATTTGATGTGTTTGATGATCCATATCCTATTGATGTATTAGTTCAATTGTATAATGTTGGCTGTGGATTTTTAGTTGCAGAAATTAGTGGCATGGTTATAGGCTATGTTATTTTCTGGATTAAAGAAGGATTTGGTCATATCATTGCAATAGGGGTGGATTCTAAATATCAGGATATGCATGTAGGGTCTTTATTACTTGAAAAAGCTATATACATATTCCATAGGAATAATATTTTCAAAATCAGATTAGAAGTTCGTAAATCTAATATTCGTGCAAGGAAATTCTATTGTAGAAGAGGATTTGTACAGGTAGATGAAGAAGATAATTATTATAATGATGGAGAAGCAGCAATAATTATGGAATATTCTAAACATGAAACTTAATCATGTTTCCACTATTTTTACCGTTACTTTTTTTTACTATTAAATCATATATATTAATATTAGGAATGGGCATGTAAAGATTTTTTGAAAATTAATAATTAAAAATAAGATATTTTCTTTTAACGGAACTATTAACATAGGATATATTTTTATTATAAAAATAAGAGTGTAATAACATATTATTTTAGAAAAATGACTTTATATATGTCATGAATTTTAATATAAAATATTATCTGTTAATAGAAAACTTTTCTATTTTAAAGAATTATTTTTTGGGGTAAATAATTATATTTTTTAAGTATTTTCATGTTCATTTATCAATTCACTAAAGCAATAAAATGAAATTTATGATATTAACTAAAATTAGTGTAAATCATAATTAATATAAAAAAAATATCATAATCATAAAATTGGGGTTTTAAAGTGGTAAAAACTGCAAAATTAGCATTAGAAGATGGTACAATATTAAAAGGAGAAGGTTTTGGTGCTGAAACCGTTAAATCCGGAGAAATTGTATTTTCAACTGCAATGACAGGATATGTTGAATCATTAACTGATCCCTCATTCAAGGGACAAATATTAATGTCAACTTATCCCTTAGAAGGAAATTATGGAGTATCCTCTGATTGGTATCAATCAGATGATATTAAAGTAGAAGCGTATATTGTAAGACAAGTATGTAAAGATCCTTTTCATCCAAAGTCTGAAAAAACATTATCTGAATTCTTAGAAGAATTTAATGTACCAGGTATCAGTAATATTGATACAAGAGCATTAACACTAAAAATCAGAGAACGTGGTTCAATGAAAGCAGCTGTAGCTAATATAGATATTAGTGATGAAGAATTAATGAAAATAGTTGAAGAACAACCACGTATAGAAGATATGAAGTTAGTTGATAAGGTCACAGTCAAAGAACCTAAAATAATCAAAGAAAGACAAGAATACAATGTAGCAGTAATAGACTGTGGTGTAAAGAAAAATATTCTAAAAAATCTAGCAAAACAAGGAGTAGGAATAACATTAGTACCTTCATCAACAAGTGCACAGGAAATATTTGACTTGGACGTGGATGGTGTACTCGTATCAAGTGGACCTGGAAATCCAGAAAATGTAGATAATATACAGGACACTATCAGGGAAGTAGCACAGAAACTTCCAGTAGCAGGTATCTGTCTTGGACAACAAATCATAGCTCTAACATATGGTGCTAAGATTTATAAGATGAAATTTGGACATAGAGGATCAAATCAGCCAGTTAAAGATTTAGAATCTGGTCAAGTTTACATGACATCACAAAATCATAGCTTCACAGTTGATGAAGAATCAATCAAAGGTACTGATTTAGAAATAACTCAAATAAACTTAAATGATGGAACACCTGAAGCAATTAAACACAAAGAATTACCAATATCATGTATTCAATACCATCCAGAAGCTGGACCGGGACCTCATGATTCAAAACAATTCTTTGAAGAGTTTGTAGAAACAATAAAGAATTACTAGGTGGACTATTAAATTTTATAAATTTTTTTTAGGAGTTAGTCGATATGCCAAAGGATAAAGATATTAAAAAAGTATTAATTATTGGATCAGGACCTATACAAATAGGACAAGCTGCAGAATTCGATTATTCTGGATCACAAGCATGTAAATCATTAAGAGAAGAAAACGTTGAAACAGTCTTGGTAAATAGTAATCCAGCTACAATACAAACAGATATTGATTCTGCGGATAGAGTATATGTAGAACCACTAACAGCAGAAGTAGTAGCAAAAATAATTGAAAAAGAACAAGTTGACGCAATTTTACCAACCATGGGTGGACAAACTGGTTTAAATATTGCAATAGACTTGGAGAAGATGGGTGCACTTGAAGGAGTACGTGTATTAGGTTCACCAATAGAAACAATTAATAATGTAGAAGACCGTGATTTATTTGCTGAATTCATGGAAAAACTAAATGAACCTATACCTAAATGTCATGCTGTAAATTCATTAGAAGAAGCATATAAAGCAGTAGAAGACATTGGATATCCTGCAATTGTAAGACCAGCATTTACACTTGGTGGAACTGGTGGAGGAATAGCTCATAATAAGAAAGAATTCGAAGAAATTGTAAACCATGGATTAGAAATGAGTTTTATCAACCAAGTATTAATTGATGAATCAGTACTTGGATGGGAAGAATTCGAGTATGAGGTAATGAGAGATAAAAATGATTCATGTATCATAGTATGTAACATGGAAAATATTGATCCTATGGGTATTCATACAGGTGAAAGTATAGTTGTAGCTCCAACACAAACATTATCTGATGAGGATAATCAAAGATTAAGAGATGCATCAATAAAAATTATCAGAGCATTAGGAATATGTGGTGGATGTAACATACAATTCGCAGTACATCCTATAACAAAGGAGTACAAAGTTATCGAGGTAAATCCTAGGGTAAGTAGAAGTAGTGCATTAGCATCAAAAGCTACAGGATATTCAATAGCTAAAGTATCCTCAAAAATAGCTTTAGGTATGACCTTAGATGAAATAAGTAATGACATAACTAAGGAAACACCAGCCTCATTTGAACCAGCAATAGACTATGTAATAGCAAAAATACCTAGATGGCCATTTGATAAATTCAAAGGTAATACTGGAGAATTAGGAGTACAAATGCAGTCTACAGGAGAAGTAATGGCAATAGGTAGAACAATCGAGGAAGCATTACAGAAAGCTATACGTTCATTAGATATAGATCAAGAAGCATTTGAGTACACAGAATATACAGATTATGACTTAGAACATGCTACTGATCAAAGAATATTCCAATTATATTCAGCATTAAAAGATGGAAGATCAATAGATGAATTAGCAAAGATTACAAATATTAGTCCATTCTTCATACATAAAATAAAGAACATTGTTGACATGGAAGAAAGAATTGAAATGCAGGGAAGCAGTGTATTATATAATACAAAATTATTCAGAGAAATCAAACAATATGGATTCAGTGATAAGAGAATTGGTGAATTAATTGGTTTAGATGAAGATAGTGTAACAAATGCACGACTTGAACTTAATCTACAACCTGAATATAAGATGGTAGATACATGTGCAGCTGAGTTTGAAGCTAAAACACCATACTACTATGGAACATATGATTCAGCACCAGAAATAATAAAAGATGATAAAAAGAAAATAGTAGTACTAGGTGCAGGGCCAATAAGAATAGGACAAGGTATAGAATTTGATTACTGTTGTGTACATGCAGCATTAGCATTAAAAGATGAAAATGTTGAAACAATACTTATAAACAACAACCCCGAAACAGTAAGTACTGATTATGATATATCAGACAGACTATACTTTGAACCATTAACAAAAGAGGATGTACTAGCAGTTTTAAATCAAGAACAACCTGATGGAGTAATAGTACAGTTTGGTGGACAAACCTCAATAAACCTTGCAGAAGCTATTAGTAAAGCAGGATATAATATAATAGGAACACCATTCGAAAGTATAGATATGGTAGAAGATAGGGAACAATTCACAGAAGTTTTAAATGAATTGAAAATACCACAAGCAGACTATGGAATAGCAAACTCATTAGATGATGCAAGAGAAGCAGCTCATTCAATAGGATTCCCTGTACTAGTAAGACCATCATACGTACTTGGTGGACGTGCAATGGAAATAGTATATGATGATGATGAACTAGAAGATTATATGAAAGAAGCTGTAAAAGTATCAAAAGAACATCCTATACTTATAGATAAATTCCTAGAAGATTCAATAGAATTAGATGTAGATGCACTAGCAGATGGAGAAAATGTATATGTATGTGGAATAATGGAACACATAGAAGAGGCAGGTATACACTCAGGTGATTCAGCATGTGTAATTCCACCACAAACAATACCAGAAAAAATAATTGAACAAGTAGAAGACTACACTACAAAACTAGCATTAAAACTAGGAGTAATTGGTTTAATTAACATACAATATGCTATAAAAATGGATCCTGAACCAAAATTATACATAATTGAAGCAAATCCAAGAGCTAGTCGTACAGTACCATTTGTAAGTAAATCTATTGGTATACCAATAGCTAAAATAGCATCCAAACTAATGTTAGGAGCTAAATTAACTGACTTTGATTTAGTAAATTATTCTGATATAAAACACGTATCAGTAAAAGAATCAGTATTCCCATTCTTAAAAATACCTGATGCAGACACAGTGTTAGGACCGGAAATGAAATCAACTGGAGAAAGTATGGGTATTGATAAAAACTTTGGATTAGCATATTATAAAGCACAACTAGCAGCTAATATGAAATTACCAACAGAAGGTAAATTCTTCTTAAGTGTACGTGATTCAGATAAACCAAAAATAGCACCAATAGCTAAAAAAGCAAAAGAATTAGGATTTGATTTAATAGCAACAAGAGGTACAGCTAATGCAGCACCTGATGTTGATATTGACATTATACGAAAAGTTAGTCAAGGTTCACCAAATATACGTGATGCAATGTTTAATGGTGAAGTAGCATTTGTAGTTAACACACCATCAGGTAAACAATCAGCTGATGATGGATATATTATAAGAAGATTAGCTATTGAGTTAGGAATTCCATACGTAACCACTATTGCTGGTGCAAATGCAGTTCTTAAAGCAATTGAAGAAGCAGGTTCTGGAGACCTTAATGTAAAATCACTTAATGAATATGGTGAGTTATAACATTAATTGAATTAAATTAACATCCATACTCTTTTTATTATTTTTTTTATTAAATTTTCATTTTTTTTAACAAATTTTTCTCGAGATGATTTTTATGATGACTATTAAAAATGGTTTAGTACTCACAGGATTTAACTTAGATCCTGTTCACACTAATGTTGTAATAAATGATGAAGGACGTATTATTAAATTATCACGTTATTATGAAGAAGGTGAAATAATTGATGCTACAGGCTGTATTGTTACACCTGCCTTTATAAATGCACATACTCATATAGGAGACTCTATAGCAAAGGATGTAGGAGATGGTTTATCTATAAAAGAATTAGTTGAACCACCAAATGGACTTAAACATCAAAAATTAAATCAAGCATCTGATCAAGAGATAATTGAATCAATGCATGAAGCAGCAAAAGAAATGTTATATTCAGGAACTTCAACATTTATAGATTTCAGAGAAGGTGGATTAAAAGGTATTGAATTACTAAAAAAAGCAATATATGACCTTCCAATAAATGCATGTATATTAGGACGAAGTGATAAATACTATGACCCAAACACAACACCAGAAGAAGCAAGATTAATAACAAGAGAATTAATACAGCATTGTGATGGAATAGGATTAAGTGGTGTGCAAGATGTTGACCCTGAGATAATGCTTCAAATAGCTGAAGTATGTAATGCAGAGGATAAAATAGCAATGGTTCATGTAGCAGAATACTATGAATTACAGGAACAATCAGTTCAATTAACAAATCAAACAGAAGTAGAACGAGCATTACGTGCAGGTTACACAAATCTAGTACATGTAACTTATCCTATAATGCAGGATTTAGATTTATTATCTTCATCAAGTCCCTTTATTATATCTTGTCCTAGGTCTAACGGTATGTTATCAGTAGGAGTACCGCCAATATCAGCATATGCAGAACAACAGATAGACGTAGCATTAGGAACTGATAATGTCATGTTTAATAAGCCAGACATGTTCAGAGAAATGGAATATACACTAAAAGCAGTACGTGGATCATATAAAAATAAAATAACAGCACATGATATTCTTAAAATGGCTACAATAAACGGTTTTAAAATATTAGGTAAGGATATAAGTATTCAAGAAGGTAATATTTCAGATATTTTAGTAATAAAACAAAAATCAGAGGATCCCTATTTATCTATAGTAAATAGATCATCACCGGATGATATAATTAGTTTTATTATGGGTAATCAAATGTAAGAAGAAGGAGAAGATGAGTTACATATCTGATTCAATATAATCAAATTCTTCTATATGTTTTTTATTTTCTTTCATTTCTTTATCATTTTTTATTTTGAGTTCTTTTTCTGTTATTAAATGTTTTTCTAATTCTTTACGAACATCATCAGGTATTCTTTCACTTTTTTGTTTTATAAAGTTAAAATGTACCATTGTAGCAAGACCACTGCATCTTAACTGTCCATTTTGCCATACTTCTTGTATTATTGTAAATGAACTATTACCTATTCTTGAAACATATGTTCTAATTTCAACGTCATATCCAAAATATATTTGTTTAATGTAATTAGTTTCAGTATGAGCTAAAATTAAATTCCATTTCTTATATGTTAATTCTAAATTTGGTACAAATATTCTAAATATTGGATTTCTTGCAGTTTCGAACCATATCGGTACTACATTGTTATTTATATGTCTTAATCCATCAGTATCGCCTATACGTGGGGTTATTGTTGTAGTAAACATTCAAATTCTTCCTATAATTTTCTTATTATAATATTTTTCTTAATTAATTATTTTTATCTAAAAATTTATTATCTGAAAAAAAGTATAAAAGTGGGGGGGGATAAGATTATAATTCTTGAATAAAGTTATTTGTAATACCTTCTAATGTTTCCATGTTTTTTGTATTATAATCAAGTTCCTCGGATACAGTGTTATTGTCGGTATTGGCTGTGTTATTTGCAACTGTTGTATTATTTGTTGTATTTGTAGTCTTATTATTAGCTGTGTTGGTATTGTTAGTAATGTTATTTGTATTATTTATATTGTCTGTAGTGTTAACAGGGTCTACGGTATTAGTATAATTACTATCATCTTTCTGTAAAGATATATTTTGTACAGTAAATGAATCTTCATTTATAGTGTTTATATTGTCAGGTGATGTACTAATAGAAGTTGGTAATATCTGTTTGCACATATCTTCACCAATATTATTCATTCCGAATACTGCTCCAGAACCAAATGCTATTATGGCAATTAATAATACTACAATGAATCCACCTTTAGTACTATCATTCATAATATCACCTATATTATTTATATTATCTATTTTTTATTCAACTGTCACTGATTTAGCTAAATTTTTTGGTTTATCAGGATCTATATTCTTTTCTATACTTATATAATATGCTAGTAATTGTAAATCAATTATATACAGTAATGGTGCTAACTCTTCATCAATTATTGGATTAAATAAGAGTTTATCTTCAAAATCACTTATTTGAGTATCATTATTTGCACCAAGGATAATAACATCTGCTCCACGAGCTCTTATTTCTTGCAAGTTATTATATGTTTTATTATAACTTGGACCTGGTGGTAGTATTCCTACAACTGGAATATTATCATCAATTAATGCTAATGGACCATGTTTTAATTCACCTGCAGGATAACCTTCACCATGGATATAGGTTATTTCTTTAAGTTTTAAAGCTCCTTCTAATGCAGTAGGATAATTAAATCCTCTTCCAATGTAGAAGAAATCTTTTGCTTTACTATATTTTTTAGCTATCGTTTGTATTTGTTTTTCCTTTGTTAGTAACTCTTCTGTTAAACCTGATAATGAATGTAGCTTATCGAGTAATTCCTGGTTTTCATCTAAGTATGCAACTAATAAGTATATACATATTAATTGACTAATGTATGTCTTTGTAGCTGCTACACCTATTTCAGGTCCTGCTCTTGTGTATATAACATGGTCTGCCTCTCTTGTTATTGAACTACCCACTACATTAACAATTGCTAATGTTTCAGATTTTTTCTTTGCTATTTTAAGTGCTTTTATAGTGTCTGCTGTTTCTCCTGATTGTGTTACGAAAATTACTAGTGTGTGGTCATCAAGAGTTTTCTTGAAGTATTCAAATTCAGATGCTAATATTACTTCTGTTGGTATACCTATCTTTGATTCTATGAGATATTCTCCGATTAATGATGCATGATATGAGGTTCCACATGCTACGAAGCATATTCTGTTAAAGTTTTTGAATCTCTTCACAATTTCTTTAATTTTATTTTCTTCGGATAATGTGTCTTTTATTATTTGTGGTTCTTCGTAGATTTCTTTAATCATGAAATGGTCAAATCCACCTTTTTCAGCCATTTCAGGATCCCATGTTATTGTTGTTACTTCTTTTTCTATTGGATTTAGGTCTAAATCCATGATTTTAATGCCATTTTTGTCTACTTGTATAATTTCTTTGTCTTCTAAGTAGATTATTTGGTTTGTTTCACTTAGTATTGCTGGTACGTCAGAAGCTAAGTAGTTACCATTTTCAGATATTCCTGCTATTAGAGGACTTTCATTTCTAGCTCCTATAATTTTATCAGGTTCATCTGAAGATATTATTGCTAGTGCATATGAACCAATTAGACGTTTAACTGTTGATTGTGTTGCAGTTAACAAATCTTGTCCTTCATCCATGTATTTTTCTATTAAATGAGGTATTACCTCCGTATCAGTCTCTGATTTAAATACATGTCCCTCGTTTTTAAGTTCTTGATATAATTCTTTATAGTTTTCTATTATACCATTGTGTACTACACTTATTTTATTTTTACAATCACAATGTGGATGTGCATTTTCTGTTGTGGGATTACCATGTGTTGCCCATCTTACATGAGCAATTCCTATGTTTCCATCTATGTCTTTAAGATTTATTTTTGAGTCAACTTCATCTATTTTTCCGCTACCTTTTTTCACGTTTATTTTATCGGTTACTGTTGCGATTCCTACGGAATCATAGCCTCTATATTCCAATTTCTTTATTGAGTCAATTATTGTTGGAGCAGCTTTTTTATTTAATACACATCCTACTATTCCACACATATTATAATCTCCTGATTAGCTTAAAGTTAATCTAAATTATTTATATATTATTTTCTATCTTTATGTATTAAACTATTTAATTCATATATTATAATACTTATCATTGACATATATTATAATATCAATTAGAATAACAGGTCTAATTGTTTACGATTATTAGACTATTTTAAAAAATATTGTGGAATTAAAAATGACTGAAATAAAAAAAGAATTACTATACACAGGAAAGGCAAAAGATGTATATAAAGTAGATGGCGAAGATGATAAAGTAATCATTAAATTCAGAGATGATATTACTGCACTCGATGGTGGTAGAAAAGATACTTTAAGTAAAAAAGGAGCATATAATGCTTTAATTTCTGCAAAACTATTTGAAGTATTAGAAGAGCATGGTGTAGCTACTCAATATATTAAATTAGTAGAACCTGACCAAATGCTTTCAAAATCTCTTGACATGATACCATTAGAGGTTATTTGTCGTAATATCGCTACCGGAAGTCTTCTTAGGAAATATCCATTTCACAAAAACCAAAAATTAGAACCTCCAGTAATGCAATTTGACTACAAAAATGATGTTTATCATGATCCAATGTTAAATGATAGTATCATAACCGCATTAGAAATAGCTACACAAGAACAATTAGATAAAATACGAGAAATTACCCATGTAATAAATAAAGTATTATCTAAATTCTTAATAGATAAAGGATTAATATTAGTTGACTTTAAAATAGAATTTGGATTTGACAAAGATGGAAAACTAGTATTAGGTGATGAAATAAGCCCAGATACAACAAGATTATGGGATGCAGAAACATTAGATAATTTTGACAAAGATATCTTCAGAAAAGGAGAAGAAGGTGTTGTTGACGCATACCATAAAGTAGTTAATTTAGTGTTAACTGATGAAGAAAAAGATAAATGGAATGTAGAAAAGATTTAAGAATAATTAAAAAAACTAATTAGTCAGGAAGTATTTTATTATGAATTTTGATGTGGAAGTTAAAATAAGTTTAAAGAAAGGTATGTTAAACCCAGAAGCATCTACTATTGAAAAAGCATTAGCATTACTAAATTATGAAGTAAGTAATACACAAACTATAGACATAATTAAGTTCACAATTGATGCAACCAATGAAGATGAAGCATACAAAGAAGTAGATGAAATGTGTCAAAAATTATTATGTAATCCTGTGATTCATGATTATGAAATAACAATTAGTGAGGAATAATATTGACAGATGTAACTGATGTTAATCTAGGTATTATTAGATTTCCTGGAACTAACTGTGATAGAGACATAGAATATGCAGTTAATATAGTAGGTGCTAAGCCACATTACATAGATTGGAATAAAAAAGATTTATCAAACATGGATGTAGTTATAATACCTGGTGGATTTTCTTATGGTGATTACCTTAGAGCTGGATCAATTGCAGGTATAACACCAATAATTACAGCTATAAAAGAATTTGCAAAAGAAAATAAACCAGTTTTAGGTATTTGTAATGGTGCTCAAATTCTAGGTGAAATTGATTTAGTTCCTGGAGTTTTTATTGAGAATGAAAATGCTAGATTCATATGTAAAAATGAAAAACTCAAAATTAATACTACAAGAACACCATTTACAAAATTATACAAAAAAGATGAACTAGTAAATCTACCTATAGCTCACAAAGAAGGAAGATATTATACTGATAACCTTGAAGAATTATATGATAATGATCAAATAGTTCTAACTTTTGAAGATGAAAATCCTAATGGTTCATTAGATAATATAACAGGTGTATGTAATAATGAAGGAAATGTTGTTGCAGTAATGCCTCATCCAGAAAGAGCTGTTGAAAAACTATTACGTTCAGAAGACGGATTAAAATTCTTTAAAGGTATTCTTGACTAGATACTTTTTTTTTAATAATTCTTTTTTTTATCAACTATTTTTTTAATTTATTAATAAAATTTATATTTTTTAATAAAAACTCAATTATTTTATAATGCATATTTAATATATAGAATTATTATAAATAATACTAATTAATCGAGTATAGAGGAGATATTAATGACAGTATACATGTTAGGTGCAGGACCAGGAGACCCTGATTTAATAACACTAAAAGCAATAAAAATTCTTAAAAAAGCAGAAGTAATATTATATGATAATTTAGCAAATGATTCCTTACTTGAATATGCTCCAGACGATGTTGAATTAATATATGTGGGTAAAAGAGCAGGTGAACACTATCGAAAACAACCTGAAATAAATCAATTATTAATTGAACAAGGAAAAAAACATGATAATGTAGTAAGATTAAAAGGTGGAGATCCATTCATATTTGGCCGTGGTGGCGAAGAAGAATTAGCATTACTAAAAGAAGGAATAGATGTTGAATTTGTACCCGGTATAAACTCTGCTATAGGAGCAGCAACATCAATAGGTTTACCACTAACACACAGAGCAGTTGCAACAAGTTTAACATTAGTAACAGGTCACGAAGATCCTGAAAAATCAGAAAAACAAGTAAATTGGGATTACACTGCAGATACATTGGTTGTATTCATGGGAGTTGGATTACTTAAAAAATATGTTCCTAAAATACTACAATACAGATCTCCAGATACACCAGTATGTGCAATAGAAAAAGGTACATTACCTGACCAAAGAATAATAACTGGAACACTAGCAGATATAACAGAAAAGAAAATCAGACCACCTGCATTAATTATTATTGGAGATGTAGTAAATATTTACAAAGAATGTGAAGAATTAAGGAGTAAAATGGAATAATGACAGATCGTAATCTAAACAATAAAAAAGTTGTTATTACACGTCCAATTGAAAGAGCAGATGCATTAGCAGATATTATAAAAGATAAGGGTGGACAACCTATTATAATTCCAACATTAGAATTACAGTTAGTAGAATCTGATGAATTACATTACATTGTAGATAATATAAATGATTTTGACTGGATAATCTTTACTTCACCAGCAGGTGTAACTTCATTCTTTAAATTATATGGAGAAAAAAGTATTCCATGTAAAATTGCGGTTATAGGAGTTAAAACAGAGGAAGAATTAGAAAAACATAATAATCATCCAGATTTAATACCTGAAAAATTCACGGCAGAAGGATTACTTAAATCATTTGAATCAATAGATTTAAATAATAAAAAAATAGCATTACCTAGAACATTAAGTGCTAGAAAAGTATTACCAGAAGGTCTTGAGGTTCATGGTGCAGATGTGTTAATTGCGGAGGCATATACATCAGGAATTCCAAGGGACACATCAGGAATATTAGAATTATCAAATATGATTATTAATAGTGATATAGATATTGTAACATTCACAAGTCCTTTAACAATAAAAAATTTATTTGAAGTTGTTAAAACAGAAAAACCTGATGAATTTAATATTCTTGTCGATGCATTAAAAAACAATGTGATTGTAGGATCAATAGGACCAATCACGGGTAAAGTATGTAAGGAATATAATATAGATACAGTAGAACCTCAAAGGTACACTGTGAAAAACATGATTGATGCTATAATAGATGCAGTTAATTAGGAGTTGAATTTAATGAAAACTATTATTTGGCCAGTATATTTAAACTCAGAGCACACTAGAGGCGAAGGCCGTAAATTATCTCTAGATGAATCAGTTAGTAATCCGAAAATTCGAGAAATAAGTCAAGCTTTAAGAAAACTGAAAATTCAACACATAGTGGACCACAGTAAATCTTATCCTGGATCTTGGTGGGAAAACTCAGGCCGGGTTGTAGTAGAACAGGACGAAAAAACAAAAATCGAATTATTACGTGCAATTTCAACTCAAATTAGATTGTCACGTAATCATGATAATTAATTAACCACCATTAACTTTTCTTTTTTTATATATTTTTTATAAGGCGATGTTAAATGAACTTAGAAGATGGAAATATAACAGAATCACGTAATCAAATGGATTTATTATTTAATAAAGCAAAAGATAAGATTTTAGGTGCAGAGGACGTAACTATTTACACACATACTGATTGTGATGGTATTACAGCTGGAAGTATACTTTCATCAATATTAGATAAACTAGAAATAGACCATGAAGTAAATTTCGTTGAAATTAATCAAGTAGATACTCTTACTAGTGATACTGATTTGACTATTGTATCTGACTTAGGTGCAGGTCAAGATATTTCTAATCTAGCTAATAATTCTAATAAATCAGTCATTGTTTTAGACCATCATCCACCTATAAGAAGATTAGGCACACAATTAAAAGGTGATTTGATTGAAATTAATCCTAATTATTATGGATTAGATGGGTCATACACAATTTCTGGTGGAGGTCTATCCTATCTGTTAGCTAAATCATTTCATTTCTACGATTTAAGTTGGATGGGTATTCTTAGTGCTGTTGGTGACATGCAAAATAGTATGACTGGTAAACTAAGGGGATTAAATAAGGAGATATTACATGATAGTACAGAAGTAGGCTGTGTTGATTATATTAATGATTTATTATTGTATGGGCGTAATACACGACCGCTATTTGTAGCATTATCCTACTTTGGAGATATTCATCTACCTTTAACAAATAATCGTAATGAATGTATTCATTTCCTTGAAGGTTTAGATATTCCTGTAAAAAATGAACTTGGAACAGTAAGATATCTATGTGATTTATCTATGGATGAAAAATCACGATTGTTTAGTGAACTCTTAAAGATGATGACAAGAGAAGTTCCCGATAGATATATCAAATATCTTCCTAAATTAATATCGGGTGAATCCTATGAATTCACATTTGAACAGGATTACACTTCTTTTAAAGATGCTAGTGAATACAGTACAGTTATTAATGCATGTGGAAGAAATAATCGTCATGAGCTAGGAATGGAAGTAATAAAAGGTAATAGGCATCTAATAGAGGATGAATTACAATCACTAGTTAAACAACATAAAAGATATCTAGCACAAAATATGTCAAGAGTATTAGAAGAGGGTTCTGTTGAAATATTAGATAATATTCAATACTTTGATGGTGATGGAATAAAGCCAAGTGTTGTTGGAACAATAGCAGGCATGCTTTTAAATAATTATGATTGGCAAAAACCAATTGTAGGATATACTCATGTTAACGGTGAAAACGAGGGATATAAAGTTTCATTAAGATGCTCTAAACTTCTAGGCTATGATGGAATACATTATGGTAACATTGTTAGAAAAATATCTGAGAAATGTGGTGGATCAGGTGGAGGACATAGTGTTGCATGTGGAGCATATATTCCAGAAGATAACATAGGACAATTTATAGATTTACTAAATAATGCTGTAAAACTATAAGTTATACATCCACCCATTTTAACAACATATAATACATTATATTAATAACTACCAAACATTTTATATTTTTTCTTAAGATATGCAATAATTATAAAAATTTAAATAAAGTAACTCTTATATATTATTATTAAGAATTAAAAAAACAATGATTGGTATTATAAGATAATCATTAAAGGGGTAGCACGATGAGAATATTTAAAAATAAAGGGGAATTTACTAAATTCCAAATTCTAGCTAAAATTGCACAGCAAGAACCTCACCTCAAACAAAAAGATATAGCTGATGAATTAGGAATAACTGTTCAAGCAGTATCCGAAAATATTAAATCATTAGTTAAGGATGGCTATGTAGAAACAGGTACTTCTAATTTCAGATACAAAATAACAAAATATGGTATTGACAAAGTAAAAACAGACGCTATTAATCTTAAATCTTATTCTGACATGGTATTAACAGTAATGAATGGTTATAAATCAATATGGCCTGCAATAGCTGCAGAAGATTTACATCAAGGTGAACAAGTATGGTTAAATATGGATGATGGAATATTATATGCAGATACTGAGGATAAATCAGGAGCATATGCAGAAGTATTTAGTGATGCATTAGAAGGAGAAGATGTAACTCTTATAAATCTTGGAGGAGAGATAGATTTAGTTCCTAAAGATGTAGTTATAGTAAAAATACCACCAATAGCAGAAGGTGGATCTAGAGCTTGTGACATGGATAAAATCAATGAAATATATGCACAAGATTTTGATAGAATAGGAGTACTTGGAACAAGTGCAAGAGCAATCACAAACCAATTAAATGTATATCCAGATTTTGAATTTGCTACTGCAGAAGCAACTTGTAGTGCTGCTGAAAAAGGTTTACGTGTATTAGTATTTGCAGTAGGTAAAATGACTAACAGAATAACATCTCGTTTAGAAGAAAAGGGTATAGTCTATTGTATTGAAGATGTTAAAAAATTATAATCTTCAATAATCTTTTTTTTTATTTAAATAATTAATTTTCTAATTTTTCTATGTATTGTACTCCAGTTGTATTAATTTTTGTAATGTTACATTTTTCTACCGATGTATCTGGAGTATAAGATAAGGCGAAGGCAGTATTTCCTAACATTGCCATTGAAGAACCAATTGTTTCATCATCAAATATTTCCAGTATTTCTTGTAATTCCTCATTTATTAATTGAGTGTTAATTGCAAATTCTCTTGATAATTTAATAAAGTTATCCATAGTAGGATTATTCATTAACTGTCTAAGTAAAATACTACCATTTTCATTTATGCGTTTTTGATGAAGAGGATTATCAATTATTTCACTAGTCTCAAGTATTCCAAGAGTTTTTGTAATAACATATATGGGTCTAGTTATTGAAATTTTATCAATAACACCATTTAGAGGGGAACCTTCTTTTAATCGAATAACACATCCACCATATAATTCTGAAATTACATCACCTAAACCGCTTGACTGGGAAATCTCAGCAAGATGTGCTATCTCACCAGCTTCCTTGTATGTAATACTAATGTTAAACAATGCAGGTAAAGTAAAACTAATACCTAAAGCAAAACTAGCACTAGTACCAAAACCAGCACCAATAGGTAAATTTAATTCATGATTAATAGTTATATCATAATCATCTAATACAAGATTATACTTTTCTTTTATAATTTCTACAGTCTTTAGACTAATAGTATTTAATTCATCAATTTCTCCATTAACTGTAATACTAATATTTCCAGTTCCGTCACTAATACTGGTGCTTGTAACAACACCTTCATCTAATGTAATACCAGCACCCTTTGATCCTTTTAAAGCTGGATTATTATTTCCTATTATTTCAAAAAAACCAGTAATATGTGCAGGTACAAATACTTTAAGTTCTTTAATCATATAATTATTTATATCGTTTCACATCTATAAATAAGATTATAGAAATAATTTAAATTAATAAGAATATTTAAGTATATACTCATAGGAAGGATGAAAAAATGTCTGAAAATAAGAGGATAGATTTACATACACATAGTCTATTCAGTGATGGGGAATTATTACCATCAGAATTAATTCGAAGAGCAGATGTATTAGGACATAAAGTAATAGCAATCACAGACCATGTGGATGCATCAAATATTCAAATTGCTGAAAAAATAGCTGATGCCGTAAATGATATTAGAGATAATTGGGATATTAAAGCCATTCCCGGAGTAGAAATTACACATACACCAATAGAAGTGATAGATAAATTAGCTAATCAAGCAAGAGAGTATGGTGCTGAGATAGTAGTTGTACATGGAGAAACAATAGTTGAACCTGTTAAACCGGGAACTAACAGGATGGCAGCTGAATCTCCATCTGTTGATATTATAGGACATCCAGGTCTTATAACTCCAGAAGAAGTTCAAATAGCTATTGATAATGATGTTTCATTAGAAATTAGTTCACGTGCTGGTCATTGTCTAGGTAATGGACACGTAGCAAAATTAGGTTTAGACTTAGGTGCAAATCTTGTTCTAGATAGTGATACTCATGCTCCAGGTGACCTTGTAACTTATGAATTAGCTGAAAGAATTGCAAGAGGAGCCGAGATTCCTGAGGAAGAGATTCCTAAAATATTACAGGATAATCCTGAAAAAATTCTTAAAAAGCATGGATTATAAATTTAATCCATCACTTAACTATTTTTTTTTAATAGACTACAGAGTATTCAAGTAGTACATCTTCATCTATTTTATTGATTGATTCCAGTTTTAAGTTAACACAATTGTCTTTTTTAAATCCCCTACCATCAACTAATGTTTTTGATTTTTTTCCACCAAGAATCTCAGAGCCAATACATATTGTTAGTTTATCAATTAATTGTTCTTGAAACATGGAAAAATTTAGTGTTGAACCACCTTCTAGTAGTATACTTTTTATACCTTTGTTGTATAGTTTTTCCATTGCATCTTTTAAATCTACTCTCTTATCGCCTGTTTTTATTATTTCACAATGTTTCTCTAATTGTTCTATTTTATCTTGAGGTGCATTATTTGAAACTACAATAATTGTTTTTGCATTATTGTTTAGTACTTTAGAATTTAAGGGTGTTCTTGCATTACTATCTATAATAATTCTTACAGGATTCTCTTCTATTTTTGATGGTATTTTATGAATTGTTAGTTTAGGATTGTCAACAATCACAGTATTTATTCCAACCATTATACCATCATATTTTTTACGTAATTGATGTACACGTATTGCATCATTTTTTCCAGATATCTTCATAGAACTTTTTTCAGTTGCAATTTTTCCATCAACAGTCATGGCAGAATTCAAGTGAATAAATGGTTTCAACTTCATCACTCATAGTTAACTTTTAACTGTTTTAATGTGTTAATAATATTTTCACCATTTCTAACAGCATTTATCAGTACTTCCTGGAATCCTTCTTTAATTAAAGCATCATTTTGAATAATCCATAAGATTAAATCAGGATGCTCAGTTAATGTAAGTTCATTAAATGGTATTTCTTCCTTATTAGAATCAGTAGATACTGCAACATGTTTTTCACCATTAATTTCAACTAACTTTATTGTTATTAACAAATCATCATTTTTGATACTAAAATAATCTCCAACTTCAGCAATACCACTAACAGACTCTTCTATTTCTAATAAATTTTTCTGAATCTTATCCTCATATTGATGTCTTTTCTCAACATAAATTTTTAACATATCATCCATTTCCATATTAATTCCCTCTTCTAAGTTATAAGTTATAAGTTATAAACATTCATAGCATTTCGCTCTGTAGCTCTTTCAATATCTTCAAAATCAATTTTTTTAGCTCTTGAAACTCTTTCTATTATTTTACGTATATTTAATGGTTGATTAGGTTCTCCTTTCACTGGTGATAAGTAAGGACTGTCTGTTTCTGTTAACATGTTTTCCAGAGGAACCTGTTTCATTATTTTTTTCTGTTTTTTTGAAAACAAAGAATTTGTAGCAAAAGACAAGTAGTATCCATAATCCACAGCCTCTAATGCTGTTTCATTGGTACCTGTGAAACAGTGGAATATAACATTTGGAATTTCTGTATATTTCTTTACTATATCTAATGCATGTTGCTCAGCATTACGTACATGTAAAACAATTGGCATGTCATATTCAGTAGCTATATTTAAAAGTTTTTCAAAAACAGTGTGTTGTCTTTTATTTTCATTTTCAGGTAAATTCTCAGAGAAATCAAGACCTATTTCTCCAATAGCTTGGATGTTATCAAGATTATCAATTATTTGATTTAATGTTTTATTTATGGTTTCTTTATCATCTACTCCAGCGTATTTTGGATGATAACCCATTGTTGTTTTCATAAAATCATTGTATTCTGAGCTTATTTTCAATGATCTTTCATTACTTTCAATGCTTGCTCCTGAATCTATAATATATTTAAATTCTTTTTTAGTATTCTCTATTATTTCATCTCTAGTGTCATCGAAATCTGAAAAACTAAGATGACAATGTGAATCAATCATATAATCACCTATTATTTTTTTTCTTTCATCTTCCAAAACGTCTTTGTCTTTGAGTGTATGAACGTATTGCTCTTAAAAAGTCTACTTTTCTAAGTTCTGGCCATAAACTATCTGTGAAGTATAATTCTGAATAAGATGATTGCCATAATAGAAATCCACTTAATCGTTCTTCACCACTCGTACGTATGATAAGATTAGGGTCTTCAAGTCCGGCAGTATATAGGTTTTTATTTATCATATCTTCATCAATATCTTCAGGTTCTATTTTTCCAGCTTTTACTTCTTTTGCTATCTTTCGGAAAGCATCTACTATTTCTGCTCTTCCATCATAACCCATTGCTATATTGATTAATCTATCATGATAATTTTCTGTTGATTTTTCTGCATCAGCTATAGCATCTCTTACTTTCTGTGGGAATAAATCTAATTTTCCTACAGCTTTAAGACGTACTTTATTCTTATGAATTTTTTTATTAGTACTGATACTTAGAAAACTTTGTACGAATAAATCCATTAAATCAGAAACTTCTTTGTCACTACGATTGAAATTTTCTGTTGAAAATGCATATACTGTTACTATTTTAATATCAAGGTCGATACACCATTCAAGTACATTTTCTAAGGTGTCAACTCCCCGTTTATGACCTTCTATAACTGGCATGTTTCCCTGTATTTTTGAGTATCTTCTGTTTCCATCCATGATTATTGCCACGTGTTTTGGCATTTTACTTTTATCTAGATTATGGGAAATATACCATTCATATATTGAGTATAATGGTTGTAGTAACATCATTAATTTATCCTTCTTTAATTTTTCATATTATTATTTCTATATTTAATAAGTTTAATATCTTTTTTTATTTTCTAGAATTAATGATATTAGAAATTAGATGTATTGAATTAACATATCCTTGCACTGTTTGTGAACGTGAAGTATCTATAAATAAATTTGGCTGTTTTAATGTTAATGCTCCATAACTCTTCATTCCAGCTACTAATACTAAACTTCTAAAAATTATATTACCTATAATACCATCAGGAGCTATAATTACATTTGCATGATCTTTTATTGCTTCTTCTATGAGTATGTAATAATGTTTAATATTGTATTCTTCTTTAAGTTCTTCAACAATTTGTTCACATTCTTCAATACTTCTGTCTATTTTTGTGCTTCGTCCTTTATCTTGTTTTCTTCCACCGGATATTAAAGCAATCTTAGGAGTATGTCCTGTACTAGTTATGACTTCGGAGCATTCTTTAATTATCATTTCTTTAGCTTTTTTAGTGTCACATTCATCTATGCCGACTGGTGTTAACATGAATTTATGTCCATTAATTTCCAGTATAGACGCACGGAATATGTGAGGATATTCTTTTCGTATGTCTTGAATAATGTTTGATTGTAATGATCCACGAATTACTCCATCGATTTCTGGATCATGAATGTATTTAATTAATTCTTCATTGGATGTAGCTATTTCAATATCCACATCTGAAAATTGTTTAATAGCTTCTAATACATTCTTATTTTCTCCGAGTCCTATTGCGATTTTCATAATCATAACCTATTTTTTTATATAGTTAATATGTATTTTCATTTTTAAATAGGTTTTAATTTTCAGTGTAAAAATTGTTAGTTAAAAAAGGAAAGATAAGATGGTTAATGTTTATTTATAATTCTTTTAAAGATATTTCAATAGCTTCTAATGTTTTATCAAGGTCTTCTTTTGAATGCTCTGTTGATATAAATGTACATTCATACTGGGATGGTGCTATGAATACTCCATTTTCTAATAAATTATGGAAGTATTTAAGAAATCCTTTTGTGTCTGATTTTTGTGCTGTTTCATAATCATATACTTCATTATTTGTGAAGTACACCTGTGTCATTGATTCAACACCATTAATTTGATAATCTAGATTTAGGTTACTGAGTATATCTTGAATACCATTACGTAGGTAATCTCCTTTGTCATGTAGTTCTTTGTAGCGTTTATCTGTTAATATGTCAAATGCTGCAAGTCCACCATTTATTGACATTGGATTTCCACTAAATGTACCTGCCTGGTATATGTTTCCACTAGGTGTGAATTGTTCCATGTATTCTTTTTTACCTGCTATTGCTCCTATTGGGAATCCTCCACCAACAATTTTACCGAATGTTGCAAGGTCTGGTGTAATATCATAATATTCCTGTGATCCACCTTTACTTATTCTGAATCCTGTGATTACTTCATCAATAATTAATAGAATATTATTTTCTTCTGTTATTTCTCTTAAAAATTGTAGGTAACCCTCTTTAGGTGGTACACATCCAATGTTTCCCATAACGGGCTCTGCAATTATACATGCTATTTCATCTTTGTTTTCATTTATGATTTTTGTTATTGCATTTTCATCATTGAATGGTGCAAGTATCGTGTTTCTTGTAGCTTCTTCTGGGATTCCGGGTGAGTCTGGTTTACCTGCTGCTCCTGAACCAGATTTTACTAGTACAGCATCGTGAGCACCATGGTATGCTCCTTCAAATTTTATTATTTTATTTTTTCCTGTGACTCCACGAGCTAATCTAATTGCACTCATTGTTGCTTCTGTTCCTGAATTTGTGAATCTTACCATTTCAGCACAAGGGACTCTGTTAATAACTTCTTTTGCAAGAGCTATTTCTTTTTCAGAAGGTACACCATAATCAGTACCAAGTTTTAATTGGTTAATTGATTGTTCTACAATATAGTCATTAGCATGACCAAATACTATTGGACCATATCCTAAACAGTAGTCTATGTATTCATTACCATCAACATCATATATTTTTGATCCCTTAGCTTTTTGGGCAAAAAAAGGATATGGTTTATATGCACGTACTGGTGAATTTACTCCTCCAGGTAAGTAATTTACAGCTTCCTCGTATAATTCTTTTGATTTTTGTTGATTCATTCTATCTCCTTTTTTAGTTTTTTCTTATATTTAATAAAGAGTTTACTACAGCTACAGCAATAGGTGTTCCACCTTTTGGACCTGTTGTAATAGTGTATGGTATATCTGTTTTAGATAATGCTTCTTTAGAATCAGCAGCGCCTACAAATCCTACTGGAACTCCTACAACTGCTTTAGCATCCATTTGTCCTTCTTCTACTAATTTTATTACTTCGAATAATGCTGTTGGGGCATTTCCTATAGCAACTACTCCTTTAAATCCATTTTCAGCTGCAACTCTCATTGCTGCTGCAGATCGTGTTATTTCTTCTTTTTTAGCTAATTTTCTAGCTTTTTCATCACGGATATAACATAATACATTACCTTCATAACGTGTAATTCCTGATTTTACCATATTAATATCAGTTAATATGTCTTCCTTATTATCAAAACATTGTAGTGCTGTTTCTACAAATGTTGGTGATATTTTTACTAGTTTAGCATATTCAGGATCTGCTGTTGAATGTACTACTCTTTCTACTATGTCACGTTCTTCATATGATAAATATTTAGTATCATCATCAATTAAAGATTTAATAATTTCTCTACTCTTATTAGCAATATCATACCCTGGTTTAGTTGATGCTCCCATATTGTACATGTTTTCACATCCATTTAATATTTATAAATTCTTTTTGAATTGTATATAATTTCATTATTATATTATAAGATATGTATTAAATAATATAATAATATAATATACTAAATAAAAAAATAATACAAGAACTAAACTACCTTAGAAATTTATATAACGATTTTTGAATATTTCTTATAAAAATTTATTTTTTGATAATATGATAATATTAAGACGTAACAAGAAAATAGTTGAATTATATCCTATAGGATCAGCAAAGGGAGCATTAAACACACAGAGAGAACCCTTATTTTATAGTTATTTTAAACTTCATGAAGTTGATGGTAAAATAAGACCTCAACGTTTCATTATACAACAAAATAATATAGAGACATTAAAATCACCAAAAGATGTAATACGAACACTAAGAAAACAAAATGTTTTTCTTGCTACAAAGGATGAAGAAATTGAGTCCATGTTAAATTCCCTTAATATTCCATACAAATACATTGACATATGTAGACATTGCACATTTGAGGGTTATATTACAATACTAAAAAAATCAGAATCATATAAATTGTATGGAGAATATATCTGTAAAAAATGTGCTGAAAAGGAAGTAAAAAGGGTTATGGAATTAAAAGGATATGATAAAGCATCATATCCAAGTTTTAAAAAATTATTAAATAAGACACATAATTTAGAAAAAGTTTTACAAGTATTTGACCCTAAATTTAATCCTATAAAACACGATGATTTAACATTATATGATAAAATTAAGGTTAAAAAAACAAAATATCCAAAAATAACTGTAAATGACTTGAAGATACCTAAATCATTCAAAAGACTTTTATCAAAAAAAGTTAAACGATTACTCCCAGTACAAATATTAGCACTTAAAGCAGGATTACTGGAAGATAAAAATTTACTAGTTGTGTCAGCTACAGCATCAGGAAAAACATTAGTTGGTGAACTTGCAGGTATACCTAAAGCAATGAAGCATAAGAAATTAATATATTTAACACCACTAGTCGCACTAGCTAACCAGAAATACAGGGATTTTAAAAAACAATATGAACCATTAGGTATGAAAGTAGCTATAAAAGTAGGATCTAATCGTGTGAAAGCTAAAGGTGAATTAAGAATTGCTAATAAATCTGTTAAAAAAGCAGATATTATTGTAGCTACTTATGAAGGATTAGATTTCCTATTAAGGTCCGGAAACTATGGCCAGTTATCTAATATGGGCACGGTTGTAATTGATGAAATTCACATGCTTGATGAAGAAGAAAGAGGACCAAGACTCAACGGATTAGTTCGCAGATTAATGACAATCTTTCCTAAAGCTCAATTAATTGGACTTTCAGCAACTGTGAAAAATTCTAAACAGATTGCTAATGATTTCAACATGAAATTAGTTGAATATAAGGAGAGACCAGTACCTCTTGAAAGACATTTAATCTTCACAAAGAGTGAATTTGAGAAAAAGGACTTGCTCGGAAAACTATCTAAGAAAGAATTTGAATCTAAATCATCTAAGGGTTATCGTGGTCAAACAATTGTGTTTACAAATTCAAGACGTAAAACACATCAGATAGCACAGCAAATTGAGAAAAAAGGTATAACAACAGCAGCTTATCATGCAGGATTATCTTATTCCAAGAAAGTAAAGATAGAAAAAGGATTTGCAAATCAGGAAATATCAACAGTAGTTACAACAGCAGCACTAGCGGCAGGTGTGGATTTCCCAGCTTCCCAAGTATTATTTGAAACATTACGTATGGGAAATAAATGGCTAACAAATAATGAATTTTCACAGATGTTAGGACGTGCAGGAAGACCGACATTCCACGATATTGGAAAAGTATATTTACTACCGGAGTTAGGAAAAGAATTTGACAATGAATCAGAAGAACAAAAAGCTATAGAACTATTAGATAGTGATGTGGACAGTATAACAGTGGAATTCGAGGAAGATGATGCATATGAAGAAGTATTAGCTGATATATCAGCAATTAAAAATGCAGATATTCGAAAAATAAAGAAAAGATATAATAAAATAGAATCCCCTGTTCTCTTTGAAGAAGTTATGAATCTATTATATGATAAAAAACTCATTAAACCAAAAAAAGGCGAACGATTCATATATATACCAACAAAGTATGGACGAGCAGTTTCAATATCATTTCTAAAAATATATAAAGCAGAATACATTAAAAAACATTTAAAACAGGATCCATTACTAACAGCAGAAAATATAGAACCATTCGATAGTGCATATTTAAGTAATAGGTTGATAAACAGATTATCTTCTGCATTAAAAACAAATGTTAGTTCAAGACTTTTTGCAGATTCAACAAGAGATATTATAACATCAGGTGATGTAATCTCTAAATTAGACCCACAATATGCTGATAAACTTATAACATTACAAGTTGATTTCTTATCATGTACCTGTGAGGAAAGACCATTCTGTAAATGTTTTGAAAATAATATATCTGATAAAATAATACGACAGAGAATTCATGGTTGGAGTCCAAATAGAATAAGTAAATTCTTCATGACAAATTATGATATACATATATATCCTGGGGATATATTCAGTTGGCTAGACCAAATAATAAGGACATTAGAATCAATTTCAAGAATAAGTCTAGCATTTAATAATAAAAAAACAAGTAATAGATGTAAAAAACTAATTAAAAAGATAGAATTAGGTAAATAATTATAATAGTTTTTTAATATCTTCTATTATACTTTTTTCAGCGTTAATTAATAGTTTTCTTCCAAATTCTTCATTAACTTCAAATCCTTCTTTTTCTATTGTTTTTGCTTCTTCATCTATTATAGGTTCGGTTTCTCTTGCTAGTTTTAGGCCGACCATACCTACTTCAGGGTTTTTATTGAAATCTCCATGTTCATTTATAGAATCTTCATCAGTAATTCCTAGAACTTTACCCATGGATAATTCACCAGTACATGCATGAGGCCCTTCATGTTCAATTATTGAATTATTGAATACTATTTCCAGGTCTGTCTTCCCGGATATTGTCGGTATATCATCTATTATTTGATTATTTCCACCATGTCCATTTACAATAATTACTTTTTTTATTCCCAGCTGTTTTCGAATATTTATTAGTTGAGGTATTATTTGTTTGTATATTAAGTCATCTTTTTTTAAGTGTATACCATGTTTAACATAATCATATTCAGTTGCAGCATAGAATATTCCTAAAAACATAGCACCTGTCTTTGTTGCAACATTAACTGCTACATTAGCTGCTATTTTGGAATCAGTATCTATTGGTAGTGCAGAGCCATGATTTTCTAAGTGTGACCCGAGAGCAATTATTCCAATTTCATGTATATTTTCTGATAATATATTTCCTGAAGAATACTTTAATTTGAAGTTATCATGGTTCATATATTGTTTCCTCTATATTTCAAGTTCCCATATTGGATCTCCTACATAATGTAGGTTTTTTATTGCTTTACCTTTATCGTTTTCAATCATCTCTTCTCCACTTATTAGACTAATACCAATAGCTAACGGTTTTTTATGACCTTCTTCTATTACAATAATTGTTTCTCCAGGTTCTATTGTTTTATCAGCATCAACTATGCCTGGTGACATTATATCTGCACCTTTAATAACAAAATTTATTGCACCCATGTCAACTGTAGCATATTTTTCTGTGATATCCATTTTTAATGCTGCTTTTAGTGTTGGTATAATTCTATCCTCTGTCTGCATAAGTAATGGTTCGCCATCTACTAGAAGTACGTCAGGTAAATCTTCTACTTGAATTAGTTCTACATTTGATTTTTTTGGTATTATGTTATCATAATTACCTAATTCTTTTTTTATCTCTTTGATTTTCTTATTTTTAAGGAAATTTCTTTTTTTAATTTTCAATTTTTCACCTTTCTAATTATTTTTCAATTGTTTTTAATCTTATTTATTTACACTACTTTAATATTAAAAATAATTATTTTCTTCAATTTTAACTATATAATTATTTTATTTATATATACACATGTCTTATTCAGTATAAATATTAAAGAAAGTTTTAACATATAGTAATATTATAATATATAATTATTTATGGATAATTATTTGTTTGATTTTTTGTATCACAATACAATACATTTAAATATAATTCTAAACAAATAAAAACATATATTATTGATAAGGTGATTAATAGTGAACGATCAAAAAAATAATAATAACACATCTAGACCTTTAGATGCATTAGGAAAAGCTTTAAATTCTCAAGTTCTTATAAAACTTAAAGGTGGAAAAGAATTCAGAGGCGCATTACAAAGCTTTGACATGCACATGAATTTAGTAATCAACGATGCAGAAGAACTAAAAGACGGTGAATCAGTTCGCAGATTAGGCGTTGTCCTAGTTCGTGGAGATAACATTGTCTACATATCACCAGAATAATTAGTAAAGGACACCTTAGTAGTTTAAATCTATTAATATTAATCGTCCTTATTATAAAATTTTACAAATATTAAATATGGAGATATAGCGATCGTATATCTGAATGGAATAGAATTTTAGTTCTATTCTCTCTTTTTTACCTTTTTTAAAAGGTTTATTACATTTATTTTAAAAAAAAATTTATTCGGAGGGGACATTAGCATGAAAGGAACGCCATCATTTGGTAAGCGTAATAAAAATAACCATATCAGATGTCGCAGATGTGGTAAAAACGCATACAATCCAACTAAAAAATACTGTGCTTCATGTGGTTTCGGTAGATCTAAAAGACTAAGAAGATACAGTTGGCAAAATAAAAAACCAGTAACTGGTAAAAGATTAAAATAGATTAATTATGAATCTATTTTTTTCATATTATCTTTATAATATAAACTATTTTTTGATATTTTTTATTTTAATTTAATTTCTTTTGGTAAATCTATAGTAAAATAGGTATATTAGTTTAAACATATATTAACAATAGAAGTTAGATTAGTGGAATTTTATATAATTTCATTTTACTCATTAATTAATACATTAACTTAATAATATTATAATAAAAATTTACACAATAATATTACATGATCATAACAATTATATAACAAAGGCAGGTGTCATAAATGGCAAAAGTTAAAATTATAGAAACTGTGTTACGTGATGCTCACCAATCGCTAATAGCTACAAGAATGAGAACCTCTGATATGGTTCCTATATTAGAAGATCTTGATAACGTGGGCTATTTCTCTTTAGAAGCATGGGGTGGAGCAACTTTTGATACATGTATACGGTTCTTAAATGAAGATCCATGGGAAAGACTAAGAACTATCAAAGAACACGTAACCAAAACTCCTATTCAGATGTTATTAAGGGGACAAAATCTTGTTGGATACAAACATTATCCTGATGATATTGTAAAAGAATTTGTGGAGAAATCCTATGAAAATGGAGTAGATGTTTTCAGAATATTTGATGCATTAAATGATTCTAGAAACATGGAAATGTCTATTAAAACAGCAAAAGAACAGGGAGCTTATGTTCAAGGAACAATAAGTTATACTATAAGTCCAGTACATACAATTGATAAATACGTTGAATTTGCAAAAGAATTAGCTGCAATGGATTGTGATGCTATAACTATAAAAGATATGGCAGGATTAATAACTCCAGTAGTTGCTAAAGAGTTAGTAACAGCATTAAAAGATGAAGTGGACTTAGAAATTAACTTACACAGTCACTGTACTAGTGGAATGACTTTAATGAGTTATGAAGCAGCAATTGAAGCAGGAGTAGACATAGTAGATACAGCTATATCACCATTTGCAGGAGGAACCGCACAGCCACCTACCGAAAGTGTAGTAGCAGCATTAAGAGGAACTAAGTACGATACAGGTATTGATTTAGATTTACTAACAAAAATCAAAGAATACTTTGCAGATTTAACAGACAAATACGCTGCATTATTTGATCCATTAGCATCAAAAGTAGATACTGACGTATTACGATATCAAGTTCCAGGTGGAATGTTATCTAACCTAGTATCACAATTAAAACAACAAAGTGCTATAGACAGATATCCTGATGTACTTAAAGAAATACCACTCGTAAGAAAAGACCTTGGATATCCACCACTCGTAACTCCAACTAGTCAAATAGTAGGTGTACAATCAGTAATGAACGTTCTAACAGGTGAAAGATATAAAAACATTACCAAAGAAGTAAAAGATTACCTTAAAGGATTCTATGGTAGGCCACCTGCAGAAATAAATCAGGAAGTCTATAAAAAAGCTAATGGTGATGAAGAACCAATTACTTGCAGACCAGCTGATTTATTAAAACCAGAACTAGACTGCATCAGACAAAAACTTAAAGACGAAGACTTATACACTAAAGAAGAAGATGTTTTAACCTATGCATTATATCCTACAGTTGGAGAAAAATTCCTCAAAGGTGAAGCTGTAGAAGAAGAAATACCAGAACCTAAAAGAGAATATGCTGCATCAAGTATACCTAACTCTTATGATGTAGAAGTAGATGGTGAAACATTCAATGTTAAAATATTACCTACTGGATACATGGAAATGGAACCATCATCTAAACAAATAAAAACATCTATCAAAGACGGTTTAAGATCTGCAATGCAGGGTATGATTGTAAAACTTAAAGTAAAAGTTGGAGATAATGTAGAAGCTGGAGATACAGTTGCAGTTCTTGAAGCTATGAAAATGGAAAATGATGTAAAAGCAGATAAATCAGGAAAAGTAACTGATATATTAATAGATGAGGGAGACATAGTTGAAAAAGATGATGTATTAATGGTTATTGAATAAATACATCTTTCAATTTTTTATTCTTTTTTATTTATACAACACTATTTTTTTTATTAAAATAATTATAAACTTATATTACATATAGTGCTTTTTTTAATTAGACCTTTTCTATTCAAAAAGCTATATAACAAAGGTACATTAATGAAATAAATCTTTTTAGAAAATCGGAGGCTAATTATGAGTATAACAATGAATCTTTATTATACTGGTAGTGGTGAAAATGCAGTAAAATTTGCAAAAGAAATGATATCCTCTGGTACTGTGGATAAAATACGTTCTAATTCAGGAAATCTTCGTTATGAATATTTTACATCAATTAATAATCCTGAAACGGTTCTTCTAATTGATAGTTGGAAAAATCAAAGTGCACTTGATAAACATCACTCATCAGAAACTATGGGTACTATTCTTAAACTTAGAGATAAATATGATTTAACTGTTACAGCTGAACGCTATGTATCTGATGATACAGGAATTCCTAAAAAAGATCAGAAGTTTCTTGATAAATAATTTAATCAAAAAACTTTTACTAAATTAAATATTACTTCTTATTATTTTTATTAAATCATTATAAACTTATTTTGTATATAAAATTGAGGATATATTATTCATATATTTAGGTAATTTACCATTAATCAAGATTAAATCAATATCAAATAAATCTTTCAGTATCTTTTTACTATCAATACCTAAGGATGCTAGGGAATATCTTCTTATTTCAGGATGTTTACATTCACTGTAGACTTCTTTACATTTAGGTGTACAGTGATTACATGG
>CACZOU010000075.1 GCA_902782945.1 uncultured Methanobacteriaceae archaeon | reverse complement strand
GTCATCATTTATTATACGATTTTCTTTGAAGTAATCTAATTGTGCTCCTCCTCGTTTAATTGCCATTGCTCTTTGTATGAATCGTTCCTTGTGTTGTTGTTCATCAGCTGTTAGTATGAAAAAGTAGATGTTTGCAAGGTCTTCAAATTGTTTAGTGTTTATTAATCCCGGTATTAGATGTACTCCCTCTATTACTATGGAATCCTTGTCTTTTACAGAGCGTGATATTACTTTTTCTATTGCTGGAATTACAAATGATGCATGTTCCTCAAATCCTGCTTCTATTAACTTAGTTTCTGATTCAAAATTAAAAGTATCTCTAAGTGTTGTATATGCATCATAGGATGATTTATGTAGTGCTGGTGCATAATCTGACCCTATTACTCCTCTAACTATTTCACGTATAAAATCTGTTTCAATCAAGTATTTGATGTTTAATTTCTTTGATATTTCTGCTGCTATAGTTGACTTACCTACACCAGAAGCAGAACCTATTAAAATAACATAAGGTTTCATAATCTTCACCAATAAATCTTTTCTTATTAATATATAATAGTCTGAATGTTATTAGTATAAAGTTTATCGTGAAAATGAGATTTAAGTAGCTTAAGATGTGTATTTACCAAAGTAAATAACATGAATTTTATAAAAAATAATCATAAAACAAGAATTAGAATAATAATAAAAAAATAAATGTTGTAGAAAAGAATTATACTATTTCTACGTCTACTTTTCTTCCTCTTACTTTAGGAAGAGTAATTGTTAACTCATTATCAATGAAACTTGCTTTAGTTTCGTCAATATTAACTTCAACTGGGAGAGGTACAATGTTTTTAGTTTTACCAATGCATCTTTCTTTTCTAAGAATCTTTACATTTTCTTCATCTTCTATATCATCAGGGAATTCAACTTCTATTTCCACTGATTCTACAGATATTTTTACTGATATGTCATCTTTAGTAACTCTTGGTAAATCTGCTTTAATTACTAATGTATCATCATATTCAAATAAGTCAACAGGAGGTTTGTTTGCTCTGTAATCATCAATAGTTTTATTCCAATCCTCTTGTTTAGATTTTAATGTAGAGTATACGTCATTGAACATTTTTTCTGCCATGTTTCTTGCTTCCTCTGCTGTTTCTTTTCCGTATACTTTGTAATTTCTTTTTTCTTCTTCTTCAGATTCGGTAGTAGTTTCTTCTTCTGTTTCAGTTGTTGTTTCTTCGGTTGCTTCTGTTGTTTCTTCTTCATCTACTTTTTTTTCTTCTTCATCTTTTGAATCTATATTTATAGTATCCATTAATATCAATCCTCGAGAGTTTTCAATAATTAATTATACTAATTATCTATTTAAATCTTTAACCTAAAGTTATTTAAATATTTCTAAAAAAAAATTATTTTATATTTAATATATAAAATGTAAAAAAGAAGATTATGGTGAAGTAGAGTGAGGTTATTTTCTAGGATGTCTAAGAGCATATTTTTGATTGTATTCATCATCTAAACTCTTACTACCACCCATATCTGCTATCAGTTTCTTTATATCATTAATTTTAGTTAAATCATTGATACTTGTTTCAAATATTGGGTCATCTATTTTTTCAGAATATTCTTCAATAACTTTTCTATCCTCTAATAAATCAGTTTTATTGAATAATACTATCATTGGTGTTTCAAATACTTTTTTAATCTCATCATATAATAAATATTGGTTTTCCATTATAAATCCTGATGTTTCAGATGGATCAAATATGTATATGATAATATTTCCCAAATGTTCTAATGCTGCTATAGCATTTAATTCAATTTCATTCATATCATTAATTGATCGGTCTAGTAATCCTGGTGTATCAATTATTTGATATTTAGTGTAATTTAATTCATAATTTCCAATCTGTAATCCCTGAGTTGTAAATGGATAATTTGCAACTTTTGGGCTTGCATCTGTTATATTGTTTAATAGTGTTGATTTTCCTACATTTGGAAAACCTGCTATTACAACTCTTACTGCGTTGAAGTTTATGTTTGGCATGTTTTTTAATTCACGTTTTGCAAAGTCTAGGAAGTCTAGTTCATCACCTATTCTTTTTACAACGGATACTATTCTACCATATGCCTCTTTACGTATTGGTATTGCACTTAATGAATCTGTTTTTCTGATTCTGGAAGTGTATTGTGCTTCTATTTGTTTTATTACACCTAATGCCCAGAATACTGCTCCTAGTGCATGTTTGTATGGGTCAACACCTACTACTATATCTATATAATCTTGATAGAATTCTGGTAATTCTTCTATTATTGGTGTTCCTGTGATAATTCCATTGAATGTGCTGTTTATTGTTTCACAGGCTGTCTGTACTCTTACTTCTTCTATTCTTCTTCCTTTAACACGTGGGTGTAACTTTGAACTTCTTACTTTTGAAGCTGCTTTACTTGCACGGTTAAATGCTTTATCAATAATTTCATCAGGTGTTGGTGCTTGTGGCAATTTCATATTAATTGTCTCCTTTATTCAACATTATTCTTGAAAGATTTGTGCTTGGAAATTATATATTTTTGTTTTTTCATTCTTCCATGCATTGCTAGGTAAACCTGCTTTATAACATAAGTTTTCAAGAAATTCTCTTATATTCCAGTTTTGTTCTACTGGTACTTGTGGAAGTAGTAGTCCTCTATTATAGTTGTTTTCTATAATTAGTCCATCCACTCCTACTTCTAATTTTACTAGGTAGTCCTTGTAGTTAACTACTTTTACTTCTTTAGGCTTTGTTAGTACACTTACTTCTATTTCAATATCATTAAATTCCTGTAGTGTTAATGGATAAAATCGTGGGTCTTCAAATGCTGCTGACAGTGATACATCTAGCACTGCATCAATTAGTGGTTTGTATGGTTCAGGGTATCCTATGCATCCTCTTAGATTCTGATGTAGATTTAGTGTAACAAATACGCCTAATTTTTCATAAAATATATCAGGTAAGTCAGATGGTGGAATATATTCCTCGTTTTTTAAATGGCTTTCGATGTTATCTCTTGCTATTTTTATGAGTAATTGTCCTTCCTCATCTGATAATTTACTATTCATTTATTGTACTCCACCTACTGTTGCTTTACTTACACGTATGTGTGGTCCACCATCACCTACTGGTGCTGTTTGTCCGTCTTTACCACAGAATCCTACTCCAAAGCTAAGATCAGAGCCTACTCCTGTTACATTGTTTAGGATATCTAATGTACTTCCGGATAGTGATACGTCACGTAAGTGGTCACCTATTCCACCATGTTCTATAGTGTATGCTTCTACAGCATTAAATTGGAATACTCCTCTACCAGTGTCTACTTGTCCTCCACGTGATCCTTTAAGATATATTCCTGTGGACATATCACCTATTAATTCATCAAATGATGAGTCTCCTGGTTGGATGTATGTGTTACTCATACGTACAATCGGTTGGTCCTTAATGATTGACCTAGCATTACCACTTGATTCTCGTCCTAATTTTTTAGCTGTTTCACGTGAACTTAAAATGGATTTTAATACTCCATTCTCTACCAGTACATTTTTAGCTGTTTTAGTTCCTTCTACATCATATGGATAATAACCAAAGCCTGACTCCATACTTGCATCATCAACTACTGTGATTAAATCAGAACCAATTTTCTCACCCATTTTTCCTTTTAGTATTGAATCATTTTGAAGTATGATGTCTGCTTCAGATGCATGACCTAATGCTTCATGTATAAATACTCCTGCTAACTCTGGATCAAGAATTACTGGGAAATCACCAGATGGTGGTGTTTTTGCATCTAATAGACTGATTGCTTTTTCAGAAATTCCTCTTGCAAATGATTCTAAATCAGCATTTTTTACTAATTCAAAGCCCTGTACTCCACCTAGACTTTTATGTCCTATTTGCATTACTTCTCCATTTGATGCTACTGAATTCATTGCAAAAATTGTTCTGTTATTATTTGAAAGTATGTTAGTGCCCTCTGTACTTAATAATAATTGTTTTGATTCTGCTTCGGAGTATGTTACATTTACACTTTGAATATTTTCTAGTTGTGCTGCACTGTCTGCTTCTTTCATTGCTTCTATTTTTTCTTCAAATGGTATATCATTGATTTTTAGCTTTGCCTTTGATTCTACTACGTCTTCATGAGGATTTGCTTCGGTTAGTTCTACATCACTGTTTAATCTTCCTGCTAGTGTAGTTGCTTTTTCAGCTACTTCTTCTACTTTTTTTATATCTGTAGTGTATGCTGAGCCCCATGCTCCATTTTTAAGTACTCTTATACCAACAGCGAATCGTATTCCTGTATCAACATTGTCTATTTTACTATCTTTCATTGTAATAGTGTTACTTGTTGAATCGCCTACTCTTATATCTGCATAGTCTACCTTTGAGTCTAATTTATTGATAATCTTTTGGAAATAATCTACATCTATTTCATTAGCCATGTTTATCCTCCTATTTTGTTATTTTAGTGTTTTGTTAAATTGGTTAGTATGATTTTATTCTTTTTTTAAATAAAAAATAGTTTATTATTATTCATTAATATTTTTGGTCTTTATTCATTAAGTTTATTTATGTTTTATGTGATTAATAAGATTTTTACTTATTTTAATTGTATTACTTTTTAATCTAAAAACAGCATATTTGTAATACTTTTATTTTATATAGTATTAAAAGAAGTGATGGTGAAATCATAAAATATTAATTAATAATATTTTACTTAATAAAAAAAAATAGTGAAATTACAAAATAATCTAAATATTATTTCGTAATTCTTTTAAGTAATGCATCATGTGCATCACCTACAGTTAATGGATAACCTTCTTCGAAGACTATGCCATCTTCTTTATCAAATTTTTCAAATAATTGGCCAATCCATGGTAATCTTAAATCTGCTTCTTCCATTACTTCAGGGTCACTGAAGATATCCTTACATGTTCCAGATTTAATAATTTGTCCACCAACAATTACGTGAAGATTATCAGAGTAGAGAGGTACTAAATCTACATCGTGAGTTGAAATCATTATAGTCATTCCTTCAGCATTTAAATCATATAATAATTGCATGATACTAGAAGCACCATTTGGATCTAATCCACTGGTAGGTTCATCAAGAACCATTACTTTAGGCTTCATTGCTAAAATACCTGCAATTGCTACACGTTTTTTCTGACCTCCACTAAGATGGTGAGGTGCTTTATTTGCTACATGACTCATTCCTACTTTTTCAAGAGCATCTAATGCTCTTTGTCTTACTTCATCCTCAGGTAATCCCATATTCATAGGACCGAATGCTACATCTTCAAGTACTGTTGGAGCAAATAGTTGATCATCAGGATTCTGGAATACAATTCCGATTTTTTGTCTAGCTTCTAATAAACTTTTTTTATCGTATTTTAAAGGTTTTCCTTCAATTTCAACAGAACCACTAGTTGCTTCATTAATACCATTAAAATGTAAGAAAAAAGTACTTTTTCCAGCCCCATTATGACCTAATAAAGCTACCATTGTTCCTTCTTCTAACTTAAAATTAATTCCTTTAAGAGCTTCTGTTCCATCCGGATATTTAAATGTTAAATCTTTTGTTTCTAAAATTGTTGTCATAAATTCATCCCACTTATCCTATATTAACTTTATCTATACTGGTATTAAATATGGTATTACATTAATTGAACCTGTTATATAAATAAGGTAAGCAAGTGCTACTTCAAATATTATTAATACAGCCCAGTCTTTAACTGTAATATCATGAATTGACTCTTCACTACCGAGCATGTTTAAACGTCCAGAATATCCTCTAGAAGCTAAAGCATTATAGGCTATTTCACCTTGTTCCCATGTTCTTATAAATACCATACCTGCTAATTGTGATAAACAATGCATCCAACTTGTATAACTATGATATCCTAATCTTGTTTTCTGTGAATTGTACATTGTAGCAGTTACATCTAAAAATAAAAATATGTATCTATACATTAATATTGCTAAATCAGTTAATTCAGGTGGTAATTTCATATCTTGGAAAACTGTAAATACCCTATTCATAGGTGTTGTAAGTATTAAAAATGCTAATGCTGATACACCACCCATTACTTTAAAGAATATTAATATACCTCTATTTAATCCATCGGCGGTTATACCCCATCCGAAGATTCCTAAATCCCAAATATGAGGACCAACTCCGAAGAAAAATGCCATGAATATAACTGTTATAAATGCAAAACCTGCTGGAACAGACATAAATGTGACATAAAAATTAGCTGGTATTCCTGCCTTCCATATTATTAAAACTGTACATATTAAAAATATGACAAATGGCATTATTGGTGAATTAGCAAACAAATTTATAACTAATGTAATTACAGAAAATAATATTTTATAATAAATGTTGTTTTCTGCTAAATGATTATTTGATGCATAGTGATCTAATGTATCTTCAAATATTGACATTATAAATCCACCACTTCATAAAAAATAAAAAATTTCTTTATAAAAAAAAAGTGAAAACAAAGATGATTGTTTCCACTTAGTACTTTACTTATTCGTATTTACCTTGTTTAGCTCTGTTTCCACCATGCCAGTAACCGAAGATGTATCCAACGATTATTGCACCGATAGCGGTTTGGAGACAGAAGATTAAACTTTCAATTTCCCCACTAGGTGGTTCCCAAAGAGGTTGTGCCCATACATGGTAGCCTGGGTTATTTTGTTCTATAGCTTCTCCTCCAGCGTCATCTGATCCACCGAAGTAACCGTCATCTTCACCGTGACCACTGAACATTACAAGAGGAGCTATAATTAATATAGCTACTATAACTAGTAAGCCTATGTTTTTATAATCAACCATTTTAGTTTGCTCCTGCTTCGTTTTCACTAATTACATTTAATTTAACAAGAAGATCTGGTCTTGCGTTGTGTATGTAATTATATATAACTGTTGTTAAAATACCTTCAGCTATAGCTAATGGTATCTGAGTTATAGCGAATATTACAAAGAATGTTGTAAATGCTTGTCCGAAACTTGGTGTTGGGAAAGCAAGTGCTAATTCTATTGATGTTGTTACGTATGTCATTAAATCTGCTACAAATGCTGTGAAGAACAT
>CACZOU010000074.1 GCA_902782945.1 uncultured Methanobacteriaceae archaeon | reverse complement strand
TGAAATGTGGTGAAGACTTCTATCTATCATATAGTCCAGAAAGAGCATTGCCTAACAATACTATTTATGAGATGACACATAATGTCAGAATTATTGGTGGATATGATGATAAGAGTGCTGATTTAACAGCTAATTTATATTCTCATATAACACAGGTCGACATTATTAAAGTTAAAAATATTACTAGTGCTGAAATGGTTAAATTAATGGAAAACACGTATCGTGACGTTAATATTGCATTAAGTAATGAATTTGCATTGATTAGTGAAAAGATTGATGTTGATGTTAATGAGGTTATACGTGCTGCTAATTATCATCCAAGAGTAAATATTCATACTCCAGGTCCTGGTGTTGGTGGTCATTGTATTCCAGTTGACCCTTACTTCCTTATTGAATTAGCAGAGACTTATGGTACATCTGCTCGTTTAATTAGTGATTCAAGAAAGATTAATAATTCTATGCCACAGCATGTTGTGGATATCCTGTTAGATAACATTGATGATGTTGGTGATGATTTTGTTATCAGTATTCTTGGAATAGCATATAAGGGTAATGTTGATGATATACGTGAAACACCATCTAAAACACTTATTGAATTATTAAAAGATAAGGGTTTTAATGTTGTTGCCCATGATCCATTAGTATCGGACAATGTTATTGAATCATTTGGTGTTAAATCAGTGTCTTATGATGAAGCATTGGATGCTGATTGTGTTATTATTATGACTGACCATGATTTATATAAAGATATTACGCCGGACATGATTAAAAATAATTTTATTATAGTTACCCGGCCTATTCTGGATTCAAATAAATTCCGTGAAAATGGTGTTAATTTCCAGGCAATTGGAGATATTGATTAAATATCCTTTTACTACTTTTTTTGAGTGTTTAATATGAAGATTCTGGTTTTTGAGTATTCAACTGTTCTGTTAGATAATATCTTAATGTCAGAGGGTGTTAATATGTTAAAAAGTATTCTTTCTGATTTAAATGATGTTGAGGATTATTTAGTTGATTACATAGTAAGTGATAATTTATCTTTTGATGAGTTTCCTAATTGTAATGTTATTCATGTTGATGATTTGTTCTCCTGGTTAGATGTTAATTGTGAGTACTATGATTGCTGTTTATTTATTGCTCCTGAGGATGATTTGATTCAGTATAAGATTACACTTATTCTTGAAAAACATGAAATTCCTATAATTGGCTCAAATAGTTCTGCTTCTTATACATGTACTAGTAAAAGTAGAACATATGATGAAATACCTGATAATATATTAAAAGTTCCTTCAAAAATAATCAATGTAAATAATATAGATTATGAAAATATTAATAGTATTTTAAAGAAAAAGAAATTGATAATCAAACCAGACAATCGAACATCGTCTGACTTAATATACAAATTCAATGACATACACCAATTAAGAAAAATTATAAAGAAATATGAAAAAGAAGATGTACTAAAAGCATTAATTCAGGAATACATACCAGGTAATTCGATAAGTGTAAGTACTATATGTAACAATGACCACATAGACATTATTAGTATCAACTCACAGGAAATTAAGGAAAACACTACACAAATCGAATACACAGGGTGTAAAACACCTATACAACATCCACTAAAAAAGGAAATTATAGAACAAACAAAGAAAATATTAACAAACATTCCAGGGTTAAGAGGATTTGTTGGTGTAGACTACATTATTCATGATAAGAGCATATATTTCATTGAAATAAATTCGAGAATCACAACACCATACATTGTTTTACATGAATTAACAGATGAAAATTTAACAAAGACATTAATTGAAAACTTATTAAACAATGAAAGTAGAAAGATAAAAATAAAGAGTACTGGATATTTTTATAAATAATATTTTTTGGAGAACTATATATGAAAATTATGGGTTTAGATATTGGTGGAGCAAACACCGACTGTGCTATTGTTAATCTTAACGAAAATAATATCATGACTTCTATTAAAAAAAATAAAGTATATTTACCAATGTGGAAGGATAATGACAAATTACCAGAATGCTTACTAAAATTAACTGAAAATGATAAGGATATTGATGTAATATGTGTAACAATGACAGCAGAACTTGCTGATTCATACACTACTAAAAAAGAAGGAGTACTTGACATATCAAACAAAGTAGTAACTACTTTTCCAGATAAGGATATATTTTTCGTAACCTTGGAAGGTTTAAAAACTTATGAAGAAATTTTAGAAAATCCATTAATTGTAGCTGCTGCTAATTGGGTGGGAACTGCTCATATTATAGGATATATTAAAAAGGATTGTATATTTATTGATATGGGAAGTACAACTACAGATATTATACCAATAAAAGATGGAAAAGAAGTAGCATCTGGCCATACTGATCTTGAAAGATTAGGTACTGGTGAATTAGTTTATACGGGTATGCTAAGAACAAATCTTGCAACTATAGTTAATCAAGTTCCTGTTAACAACGTAAAAACAGGTGTAAGTAGTGAATTATTTTCAATAACTGCAGATATCCATAGAATTCTTGGACATATCTCCGAAAAAGAGTACACCTGTGATACTCCTGATGGTAAAGGTAAAGATATTGTATCCTGTAAAAGAAGATTAAGCCGTCTAGTATGTGCTGATTTAGATAGTCTATCAGATGCTAATATTAACAATATAACTCACTACATTCATGAAAAACAGATTCATCAATTAACAAAGGGTTTATTAAAAGTTGTTGAAAATAATGGAATGGACACTGTAATAATAACAGACCTCGGTCATGGAAATGTATGTGAACTAGCAGCTAAACGTCTTGGATTAAATATTATTAACATAGCCGATTACTTTTCAAAAGAAGCTATGAGTATCCTCACCGCCATAGGTGCTATTCAAATGTATCTGGAGGAATACGTAGCCAAGGAATTACCTCTAGGATACTACGTATAAGTTAAATTTAAATCAAAAAAAAGATAGTAAATAGTTTTATTTACTATTAATAACTATTTTTTAAAGAAACATTTAATTATTCAATACCAAACATCTTTTAAATGAATAAGATAAGCAAAGATGTTTGCACCTAAATGTAAAAATACACTAACTACAAGAATAATCAATATCATTTGCCATGTTAATTGTATGAATGGTGATATGAATATCAATGCAACAACTACAAAATCTAACTGATCAAGTAGTGGTACTGGTTTTCCACGTTCAAAGTTAAGTCTACGTTTAATAAAACTACCAATTGCATCACCAATTAAAGCACCAAACCCTAATAATAATCCAATTAGTAATCCTTTAGGAATATAACCGGAAACCATTGTTATCTGAATAGCTGAGATGTTAAAGAAGTAATCACCTAATCCATAAGAAGCTAGCCATCCTAGAAGACCACCAATGATCATTCCAAAAAGGCCTCCTCCAATAATACCTCTCCATGTGACACCATCACCAACTAATCTTCGACCATCCCATGCATCATGCCCAAAATCTAAGGGTGTTCCTCCACCGAATACTAATGCTGAACCATTAGCAAGATATGCTGGAATCATCAAGTATATTGAATAAATTATTAAATTTATGATGTCCATTAATATTAACTCCCGTTTAATAATAATATTTAATATGATTTTATTTATTTATAAAATGATTTGAAGAAATAGAAAACACTCTTATTAATTACCAGAAAATCATACATAAAATTATTTAAATAAAATTAACCTAAGTATTAATTATAATAAAATGGTTGAAATAAAAAAGAATATATTCTAATTATTTGTCAAAAATAAATTATAATATTTTCAAAACTATTGAATCAATTTATTGGAGGGGGATTAAAATAACAAAAACTAAAAGCTTATGTCCAGAATGTCTAAAAATACTAGACGCAGAGGTATATGAAGAGGACAATACAATATATATCGAAAAAACATGCCCAGAACACGGAACATTTAAGAACACCTACTGGCACGACGCTGAAGCATATAAAAAAGCAATAAAATATGAAGCAGAGCCACATAGACTAACAAACTTAAATGAAAATATTAAAGGGGAATGTCCTTCAAACTGTGGATTATGTAAAGAACATGAAAGTCAAACAGTGCTCGGATTGATTGACGTTACTAACAGATGCAACCTAAGATGTCCAATATGCTTTGCAAATGCAGCTGCATCAGGAACACTTTTCGAGCCATCCCAAGATGAAATAAGACAAATGCTAAGAAATTTACGTAAAAACCAGCCAGTACCAACACCAGCTATCCAATACGCAGGTGGAGAACCAACAGTACGTGATGACATTGTAGATTTAATTAAAATGGCTAAAGAAGAAGGATTTACCCATACACAAATTGCAACAAATGGAATTGCCTTAGCAAATAATGAAAACTTAGCACAGGAATTAAAAGACGCTGGCTTAAACACAGTATACTTACAATTCGATGGTGTAACAGAAGAACCATATCTAAAAACAAGAAATGCAAACATACTTCATAAAAAAATAGAAGCTATAGAAAACTGTAGGAAAGCAAGTTTAGGAATAGTTCTTGTACCTACATTAGTAAAAGGAATAAATGAAGATCAAATTGGGGATATTATTCAATTTGCATTAGATAATATTGATGTTATAAGAGGCGTAAACTTCCAACCTGTATCATTTGCAGGCCGTACACCAACAGATAAAGTAGAAGAACAACGTATCACCATAGATGACTTTATGCATCTTGTTAAAGAACAGACAGATTGTGATATAACTGAGGATGCATTCTATTCAGCTTCAACAGTAGCTCCAATATCTGATTTAATAGCAGCACTCAATGGAACAGATGAAGAAGTTACATTAACTTGTCACGAACATTGTGGTGTAGGTACCTATGTATTTAAAGAAAAAGATGGTAGTGTAATCCCAATTACTGACTTTATTGACGTGGATAAATTCATGGAAATACTTGAAAACACAATTCCTGGTCTAGAAAAAGATTCAAAATTATCAAAATCTAAAGCAATTGCAAAAGCAGTTAAAAACCTACCTAAAACTATTGATACTGATAAATCACCATCTTACATTGATATTACAAGTCTACTTAAAAACATATTTATCAAAAAGGATTATGATGCACTTGGTGACTTCCATATGAATGCATTACTTATTTCATCAATGCACTTCATGGATCCATTTAACTTTGATCAGAACAGAGTGAAAAAATGTGTAATTCATTACGCAACTCCTGATGGTAGAATTATTCCTTTCTGTTCAATGAATAATATATACAGAGAAGAAATTGAGGAAAAATGTCACGTTCCATTAGATTCTGATAGAGCTAAAGCTATAATGGAAAATATTAGACAAGCAAAATTAGATAGTCTTAAAAAAGAACAAGCAGGAAAATAGAATTATATTAATTATTTTTCTTGTATCATTTATTTTTTTTAAATTTTTTTTTTACTAAGAAATAAATTATTTCTGAAGAGCAAATATTAAAGAAATAATTAACTATTTTTTGAATATATTCATAATTATTAATTTTAATACAAACGAATTGATTTTAACAATGTTTATTAATAATAATAAATAAACACATACATATCTCATTTAACTATACTATTTTGTAAAAAATATAAATAGTAGAAGTTATTAATAGATGAATATATTATAATTTATCTTTTAAACTAAGATAGTTGATATAAATTATAATCTTAGACATAGAACAATATAGAAAAATCAATACAAATAAATAATGTTTAAAATAAATATTATGATTTATATATTGAAAGGAGGTATAATATGTCTCAATTACCATTAACACCATTAGGAAGAATTATTAAAAATGGTGGAGCAGAACGTGTAAGCGAAGATGCTAAAGTAGAACTATCAGAATTTTTAGAAGATCAAGCTGCTGAACTAGCAAAACTTGCATTAGACAATGCTAAAGAAAACAGTAGAAAAACTTTAAAAGCAGAAGATATTGCAGTAGCTTACAAAAAATTATAAAAAGTACGATAATAATTCAAATTTTTATTTTTTTAATTTTATATCTTTTTTTGAGATATTTGACTTAGAAATATCTTTATAATAAACATCAGTCCCTTCAACTATTTTTAAGGATATGACTTCACATTTTATATTTAATGAAATACCATCTATTACTAGAACATCTAGTTTTACGATAGGGTATATTTTTCTATTACCAACAATTAATGGTTCTAGTGTGTAAACTTTATTACCAATCATAAAATCAATTTCTTAATATTTTTATAATATTTCTAAGATTTTTATTTGTAAATATTTTTATAAGTATTCTTATCACATTAGTTAATATAATTCTAAGAGATATGTCTATATCTGTTTTTATTAGAAATTTATTTATTTCTGGAGTTAGTAAAACCTGTAATCCTAATGGATAAAATGGAGCTGATATTGCCCATATTATATTACATGTTTTGATTGTTAAATTATTATTATTTAATCCGAGGTTAGCATTTATTTTACTTGTATTAAATTTACATGTTTTTGTCAATAGTTTTATTAATTCCATTATGTCAGGAAAAGCTTTCTTTAATAGAGGATATAATTCTTTGAGTTTGTTTGTTATATCTTCTTTTGACGTGTTTTCCAGGGATGTTTCTTCATCTGATTTTTCTAAATTAAATGTTTTGATTTTTATTTTATGGGATTTATATATTAAGTTAATGATTATAGTCTTATTTTTAAAATTATATTCTACATTAATCAGATAATGATTAATTGTAATTTCACCATTATAGTCTAAGTTATTATTATTAAATAATACATGTATATTTAGTGGTTTAATAATTATCATGAATAATAATACAATGAGAATAAATAAAATAACCATTAATATTTCAAGTATCATTATCAATCATTTCCATATAATTTAATATAATTTAAATTAAAATAGTGTTTGTTAGGTTAAGTTATATGTAATTTAAAAAAATCAGAAAAAAATGAAAAGAGGCCTATTCCTCAGGAACCTCTTTAACTTTTGTTTTAATATCATCAATATCTACATCGTTCGGAACATCTTGTGCTGGCTGAGCATTTCTGTTACTGAGAAAATCAAAAACAAATTGTCCTAAACCATTTAATAAATCTTCAATTGGTGTATCATTACCTTCAACAGGTACTACTTCCACGCCGTTAGGTCCTGGAACATTATCATATATAACTACAAATGCAATAGGATCTATTGAGCCACCACCACCAGCTCCGCCAATTTCAGTATTTTTATCTCCTTCATGGTTACCTAAACCTATTCCAAAACCTAAAGCTGTTTTTGAAATAGGAATAATTGTTTTGTCCTTAATTGTTAAAGGTGAACCAATGATACTATCAGTATTCATAACTTTCTGAATTTCAGATAATGTTTTTTCTATTGAGTTATCAAGATTCATAAATATGCTCCTACATTTATTGTCTTTAGTTACTGATATCTTTTAATTAACATATATTATTTTTTATTAAAAATAAAAAAGAATGAATAATTAACCAAAAAATATAAATAGTAGTATCACTTAATATTATAATAGTCTTAAAAAAAGGTATTTCTGGGCCGGTGGTCTAGAGGTATGATACCTCCTTGACGTGGAGGGGATCACGAGTTCGAATCTCGTTCGGCCCATAACATAATTTTATTTTAATATGCCGTGGTAGTTCAGTTGGGAGAACGCCAGACTGAAGATCTGGATGTCGCTGGTTCAAGTCCGGCCCACGGCAT
>CACZOU010000073.1 GCA_902782945.1 uncultured Methanobacteriaceae archaeon | reverse complement strand
TAGTTTGTCCGAATACCATTTCATCTGCTGATTCGTTTTCCATTTTTGTAAAATATTTTCTTGACATATAATTTCACCACTTAAAATTGTTGTTAATCTTATACCCACATAGTTATTACTATAGCCCTTTTAGGTATATAATATATACCCCTATTTTATTACTAAATACTTGAAATTTAGTAAAGTAATATTTAATTTTATGATTTTATTAATTATTTTTAAAATATTATAAAGCAAAATATATGAATATTTTAATTATAATTAACGTAAATAACTCTTTTTAGGGATAAATATAGTATATATTTAATCATTTAGAAAAATAACGTTATACTAGTTTTTTAATTAGGCTAATTCTTTCAAATAATATAAATTAGTATTATTTTAATACAGGTATTTTATAGAAAATATTACACATCATGTAATACTTTTTTTTAAATCAATAGAACTAATGCACCATTTGGATAACGTTGATAATATTTATAAATATAAAAAAGATATATTAAATTATAAAAAGTAAAAAATACTTTGAGATGATTAGATGACTAAAGAACCAGAAGAAGTACTTCAAGAAGTAATTGACACTATCAACCCACTAAGAGGCGTATTAAATGTAGGTGTCTTAAACGATGATGTACGAAAAAATATTCTAAAAATAGAAATGGATAAAGCAGGAGAATTAATACCTGTAATTAACATGGGAGTTAATGAATGTCTTAATAGAGATTATACAGTAGCAATAATCAAAAATGCATCATTCAGACCACCTCCAACAGCAACAGTACAATTAGTAGATAACAAAGGACACATACTCGGAGAAGAAATTGTTAGTAAAGAACAGAGAGAGAAGTATAAAAATGATAAATCAGCAAACATGATTAACCCAGACTTTGTACTACTTAAAGATCAGAAAGATATTGAAAACGATTTAAAACAAGAGAATCTTGAAAAAAACCCTACTAAACAAGCATTCGTTTTACCACCAGTGCAATTTATTGAAGTGGAAGAACTTGAAGATACTTGCGATGTAGTTTCTAGTAGTCCTGATCCTCTAGCAGATGTATATCTTAAAAATTATTTCAACTTCGAAGATGATCCAAAACTAGCATCAATTCTTGTAGGATTTAATGTCAAAAAAGATGATGAGTAATTGAATCCTACCCTATTTTTTTTATTAAAAATTTATTAATCACATATATATCATTTTATTAATATTTTCTATTTTTACCTTACTTAGAGAAATAATCAAAGATGTAATTCAATAAATTAATTTTAAAGAAGTAACTTTTAATATAATTTAAAATATTCTATAATTAAAATAATATAGATGAAAACGATAAATTCTTTTTGATAATAAATAATAAGATTAGAATAATTGATTACAAATTAAAAAAAAGTACTGCTAATAAAAAAAGATTAAATTTAAAAAAAAAGATGATAAGTAGTTAAACTACTTATTGATAAAATTCATCTCTTGCTTCTACAAATGCTTTTAAGTTAGCTAAAGGTGATTTAGGTGCAATACCACAACTTGGTGCTAATACGTTTGTACCTCTTTCTAATGCTTGTGTTACTTCAGCTTTTACATCTGCAGGGGTTTTACTGAATAATGTTTGACTTGTTGATATGTTACCAACCATTACAGTATCTGCATCAATATCTGCTCTTAATTCTTGAGCTTCTTCCATGTTTACTGCTTCTTCTACAGATATTCCGTTGAATCCACAATCTAACATGTCTTCAAGAATAGGTCTTGAGTTACCACAAATGTGGAGAATACTTTCCATTTCCATTTCAGCAGATAAGTCTTCTAATGCAGGTTGTGCAAATTCACTGAAATCATTAGGGTCTAATAATTCTGGTGAAGATGTTGGGTCTGCTACACAAATTACGTCTACTCCACTTTCATTGAAAGCATCAACTAATTCGATTTGTGCTTCTAATGCAACATCTACTGCATCTTCTACTACGAAACTGTCTGTTTTTAACATTTTTACTAAATCTTCTACACCTAATAAGTGACCGGTTAATGTGAAAGGACCAGCCATACCTACTACTACAGGTACATCAGGGTATTCATTTTTTAATATTTCAATTGATTTTAATATAACAGGTAATCTACCATTGTTTACAAAATCATCAGGTACTTCTAAATCGTCTGGGTCATCTATTGGAGCGTTTGATCTTAATGTAGGAGTGTTTTCCATGTCACCTAAATCTACTTCACAACCGAATGCTTCTGCTTCAGCTGTTAAATCGAAAGGTATTCTAGCACATTCTAATCCAACTTGCTCGTGTAATGAAACACCTAATTTTGCCATTTGTTCTGCATCTTTGTGTGCATCTGGCCATGTTACACCTGCTGCTGGGAATGCTTCTTCAACTGCTGCTGCAGTTGCACTTATTGCTGGTACTTTTTCTACTTCTTCACCGTTTAATGCTGCTTTTAAATTTTCTATAAGATCCATGTGTTCACCTTTTATAATATATATATTATATGAGTTTAAAACTCAGTTATTTTTTAATGTTAAACATTATTATTGTTAAATGTTTCAATTAATTAACAAGTTTGCACTAGTTATACATTAAAAAAGATCAATGTTAAAAATAGTTTATATGTGAGTATAAGACTATTTACATTAATTGCATATTATTTTTTCACAAGCACAATCTTGTTATTAGTATAATATATAACTTTTAGTCTTTATAAACTTGACCCAATTATTTTAAAAAAATAAAGCTCAATAATACAGTACAGTACAATTAACATTATCATATAATTTAACAAGAATATAATTATTCAATAAAAATATACACAAAGAAATGAAATTAATATATTAAATTATATTAATTTAGTCAACTAGATATATTAAACATATAAAGATAGAACATTTCATTAATTTACTAAAGGTGAACACATGAAAATAATAGATAAAGTCAACTCAATAAAAAATCAAGAACTAACAGCAACAGAGAACCTAGAACAGATGTATAATGTTATCGAAGAAAAAAATGATGATATCAATGCATTTGTAGAAACAGACTTACCACGAGCACAGAAAGTTGCAGAAGATATTGATAAAAGAATAAAAAATGGTGAAGAAACAGGAAAATTAGCAGGACTAGTAATTGGTATTAAAAGTAATATAAACGTAGAAGATTATATAATTTCCGCAGCATCACCAACACTAAAAGATTATATTGGAAGTTACAATGCAACAGTAATTAATAAGATACAAGAAGAAGATGGAGTAATCATTGGATTAACAAACATGGACGAATTTGCAGCAGGAAGTTCTACAGAAACATCAATGTATGGACCTACAGATAACCCATCAGCACCAGGACATATACCGGGAGGTTCCAGTGGAGGATCAGCAGCAGCAATAGCATCTGGAATGTGTGATATAGCATTAGGTTCAGATACTGGTGGTTCAATAAGAAACCCTGCATCACACTGTGGAGTAATCGGATTTAAACCAACATATGGACTGGTATCTAGACAAGGATTACTTGACCTTGCAATGAGTCTCGACCAAATAGGACCACTAGCAAAAGACGTTACTGGAATTGCATTAATATTAGATGTTATAACAGGATATGACCCATACGACCCAACAACAATGAAAAAAGAAACCCCTGAATTCCTACCATATGCAAGTAACACATCCCTAGACGACATGACAGTGGGTGTTGTAAAAGAATTCATGGATGTTACCGATGATAAAATAAATAACAAAATAAACCAATCAATAGACACATTATCAAATCTAGGAGCAGAAATCAAAGAATTAACATTTGAAGACATAACACTTGGACTTCCAACATATTACTTAATAAACTATGTGGAATTCTTCTCAGCAACTAGAAAATATGACGGACGTAAATATGGAGAAAGAATTGAAGAAGTATGTGGACCAGAAGTATCCCGTAGAATTCAGATTGGTTCATACATAAGTCAAAAAGAATTCAGTGGTAAATACTATAAAAAAGCATTACAAGCAAGATCACTCATACGTAATGACTTCAATGACCTACTAGATAATGTGGATATAATTGCAGGCCCAACTGTACCAAAATTACCTCATAAAATTGGTGACCAATTAGACCCAATGGACATGTATGCATATGATGTACTAACTGTACTAGCAAACATTACAGGTATACCTGCAGGTAGTATGAAAGCAGGATTAGTAGATGATATACCAGTAGGAATACAACTACAAGCAAAACCAGAAGAAGATTATAAAGTTATAAAAACAATGAGTGCTCTTGAAAATAATTAATTATAAATAGTACACTTTTAGTAAAAATCATGTGATGGGAAAATAAGATAATTAGAATAATAATTAGATTATTCAATTACTTATCCTACTCCTTTTTTTATAGAATTAAATTAAATATCCACCAAAATATAATTTTATCTTATAAAATAATAGAACTATTTCTAAAAAAAAATATTATGAAAAAAAGTGGAATATGTGAGGGGTTTAGTTATATTACTTAATCAAATAATCCACGTTTAACAGTTTTAACTTCACCATTTTTATTTAATATGAAACTTTTAAGATATTCCCCATCATTAGTTTCAGGATAATCACTACGGAAATGAGCACCTCTACTCTCCTTTCTAAGAAGAGCTGATTGAATAATTAACCTTGCAAGTTTTATCATGCTTTTAATTTCAAGTGCTACAATAATATCCTCATTAAATTCAGGAATCTCTGAAACTTTCATATCATTAGCTTTTTTGTCAATCTCATCAAGTTTTGTCTGTGCTGTTTTTAGACCCTCCTCATCTCTGACAATAGCAACATACTTCCACATAACATCCTGTATCTCCTTTTTAAGATCCATTGGCCTGTATGTTCCATCACCATATAATGAGTTTATTCTTGAAATTTCTTCTTTAATTTCATCTTCATCAGGGTCTGCAAATTCTGTCTGTTTTGCTTGTTCAGATGATTTAAGTCCTGCAGCATTACCAAATACCTGTGTATCTGCTAGTGCATTACCCCCTAATCTATTTGCTCCATGGACACCAGAAGTTGATTCACCAGCTGCATATAATCCTTTGATGTTTGTTTCACAGTCAGTGTTAATTCTGATTCCGCCCATGAAATGATGAGCTGTTGGTGCTACTACCATTGGCTCTTTAGTTATGTCTACTCCAATATCTTTGAATTGTCTTACCATGGTTCTTAGTTTAGTATTTACTTGTTCATCAGGTAAATGTGTAACTGATAAGTATACTCCACCATTGTCAGTTCCACGGCCTTCCTGTATTTCCGTGTATATTGCTCTTGCTACAATATCCCTTGTTGCAAGTTCCTGACGTGGATCATAGTTAATCATAAAACGTTCATTATTCTTGTTTAAAAGATATCCTCCTTCACCACGTACTGCTTCTGTTATTAGCACACCTCTTCTTGATTTTGGTGATAACATTCCTGTTGGATGGAATTGTACCATTTCCATATCCATCACATCAGCACCTGCCTCATATGCCATTACTATTCCATCACCAGTTTTTTGCACGGCATTTGAGGTTACAGGATATAACCATCCACATCCACCTGCAGCTATTACAGTAGCTTTTGAATGATATATTACAATTGAACTATCTTTTAGGGAGATTCCCATTGCTCCAACGATTCTTTCATGTGCTTCATCGTATAGTAATTTAGTTATCATTACTTCGCCGTGAGTTTTTACTCCTTCTCGTATAACTTCCTGTCTTAATCCAACCATCATTTCATGACCTGTTTCATCACCCTTGAAGCAGGTTCTACGGTATGTTTGTCCTCCGAATGCTCGTTGGTTTAATCGGCCATCTTCTTGTCTATCAAAAAGTGAACCATATTTTTCTAGTTCCACTAGTCTTGCAGGAGCTTCTGTTACTAGTTTATGTATTAGGTTTAAATCGTTTAGGAATCCTCCACCTTTTAGTGTATCCTGAATGTGTAATTGTAGTGAATCTTCTTCATCAACATAACCAAATACGGCATTATATCCTCCTTCTGCTAACATAGTACATCCAGATTTGAAGGTTAATCCTTTAGATACTACTATTACATCCTGATCATTTTGTCTAGCTATTATTGCACATTTACAACCAGCTCCACCAGAGCCTATAACAAGTATATCACATGTATATTCTTTAATTTCCATGAATAAAACCCCTAATATTTTATTTTATAATATTTATTAAACTTCCAATTTCTTCTATTGTGATTGTTACAACATCATTTTTCTGTAGATGATCTACACCGGGAGGTGTGCCTGTAGCAATTAAATCTCCAGGATTCAATGTCATGATATTAGATATGTACTTAACTAATTCTATTGGAGAAAAAATCATGTTCTTTGTATTCGAATCTTGTTTAATTTGTTCATTTACTTTTGATTGTATGTGTAGATTTGATGGATTAATATTAGTTGATACTACTGGACCACATGGACAGAATGTGTCAAAACTCTTTGAACGAGTCCATTGACCATCCTTCTGCTGTAAGTCTCTTGCAGTTACATCATTTATTATTGTATAACCAATATGAATATCTAACGTGTTTTTATCAATTTTATCTAATATTACTATGCCTAGTTCTCCTTCAAAATCTAGTTTATTACTACTATCAGGATATATTATATTATCATAGCATCCTATGATACTTGTTGAAGGTTTTATAAATAATAATGGTTCCTGTGGTAGTTCCATGTTGAATTCTTCAGCATGATCTTTATAATTCAATCCAATACACACTATTTTTGAGGGATTGGTTGGTGGTAATATATTCACATCAGTTATCTTATCATCTACACAGGCATACTCTAGATTTTCCTCAGATTCAACTGCAGATAATATTGATGAATAATTTAGACGATGAATAATATCATCATCTAAAATACCTACATAGTTCTCATCTTCTAGTTCATATCTAATATACTTCATTTTTAACACTACATGGTTACTGTTCAAGTATTCTTTCAATAGGTAGTACTAGTAAGTCACGAGCACCAATTTTACGTAGTTTATTTATTGTTTCGAAAACATCGTCCTCTGAGATTACAGAGTGAACAGCAACGGTATCATCAGAACCAAATATTTCTGATACTGTAGGTCCACCCATACCCGGCATTGCTTCTCTAACAGCTTCTAGGTCAGATTTTGCTACATTAACCATTATTAATTTCTTATGGTCTGCATGTAGCACTCCTATTATTCCAGTTCTAATAGCTTCAATTTTATCATATTTTTCTTTCACACTATCCTTGTTAGCGATAAGTCTAACAGAACTGTTAAGAATTGTATCTATTTCACGTAGGTGATTCATCTTAAGTGTTGTCCCTGTACTTGTTAAATCACTGATTACATCAGCAACACCAATTAGAGGAGCAACCTCTGTAGCACCAGATAGTGATAGAATTTTTGGAGTAACACCCTTACTTTTAAAGTAATCCTGGGTTAACCATGGGAATTCTGTAGCAACAGTTTTAACATTACTTAAATCATCAACTGTTTTAAAATCAGAATCTTCTGGAGCTGCTATTACTAATCTTGTAGAACCAAATTTCAAGTCTTCTAAAATTTCAACATCAGAATTAGTCTCCCTAATTAAATCGTAACCAGTGATACCCATATCAGCTGCACCATCAGCAACATATTCTGGAATATCAGCAGCTCTAGTGAACATTACACTAATTTCAGGATCAAATGTATTAGAAAAAAGTTTTCTATTAGAATTATCGGTTAATCCTATACCTGCCTTTTCTAGTAATTCTACTGCAGGACCACTTATACGACCTTTAGAAGGCAATGCTATTCGAATATTCATCTTGTTTTTTTCCTCCATTGAAAACATGAATTTACATGTTTTTCTATAAAGATAATTTAATTAAAATAATTTGATATAAATTAATACTATGTATATAATTCAAGATAAATAAAATTATATAAATTAACAATTCATAATAAAAAATCAGTTCGAAAGGGAGTATAAAAGGGAAATGAAAGAAATAGAAGGTATAGTAACCTCAGGATTACAGGAAGCTGGTGAATTCATAGAAAAAGAAGTATATCATAAACAATACATGGATAAACTAGGATTCATACCCTATAAAGGTACTTTAAATATTAAACTAAAAAATGATATTACTTTAGATATTAACGGTAAATTATCAGAAAAATTAAAGAAAATAGATGGAGATGAAACATTAGGAGATGTCTACTTCCTCTATGCTGTATTAACTGACAAAAATAAAACAATTACCAAAGAAGGAGCAATACTATTTCCAGTGAAAACTGTGTATACTACAAACACACTAGAGTTCATATCCAATGAAAAATTAAGAGAAACAATGAATCTTAAAGATGGAACGACAGTTATCCTAGAAATAAATGAATAAAGAAAAACTGGAAAATATATAATAATAAAGAATATTAAAAAAGAATGTGAAAAATAATATTAATAATACATGTTAATTATAATGATATTTTTTTATACTCTAATGAGGATATCAAAAACAGATTAACAGACGAAAACTATGAATTATTATGTGTATTCCGGGAGGGATACAAATTGGAAAATAACTATGAACTAGTATCAAGTGGAACAGTAAACAAATCTATGATAAGAAAAATTGGTGAAAACCAATATCTTAAAATTATTCCAACAGAGAAAATAATACAAATCTCTACAATCAAACAAGAGAAAATAACCGAACCAATAGAACAATCAGATAAAACTATTATAAAAGCTTATCCTAAAGAAGTGAAATTATACAAAAATCAAAACCAAGACAATAAATATACAACAACATGGGAAAGCTATGATGGAGAAACATTTGATATACCATCAGCAGACATAAAAACAATATATTCATTGCTACAAGCAAAACATCTTGTAGTAGTTGACAACATGTTACATTTATCAAATGTTTTAAGTATGATTATAAAACAAGGAACTCTTGAAAAGAAAATAGCAAATATAAAAGATGAAATATAATTCATACCTAAACAAAAATCCAAAAAAATAATCAAGGTAAAATATATGATAAAAGAAGCAATTAAAGCAATAAAAAATGGAGAAATAGTACTAATCTATGATAGCGACGATCGTGAAAGTGAAACAGACATGATTGCAGCAGCAGAATTTATGACCACAGCAAAAATGACAACAATTCGTAAACATGCTGGTGGACTAGTATGTATGCCTGTATCTAGTGAGAACTGTGATAAACTAGGAATACCATTCATGGTAGATATTCTAAAAGAAGCATATGACAAATACCCTGTTTTAGAAGAATTATACCCTAATGATATATCCTATGATGAAAAATCAGCTTTCAGTATAACAGTAAATCACAGAGAAACCTACACTGGAATACCTGACGATGACAGAGCAAAAACAGAACGCGAATTAGCATTACTATGTAAAGCAGGTAAACAAAAAGAATTTGGTAAATACTTCAGAGCACCAGGACATGTAACATTACTAAGAGCAGAAAAAGATGCTGTACTAACAAGAGAAGGACACACAGAACTAACAGTAGCTCTTCTAGAAATGGCTGGCCTTGAACCAGTTGGTGTATGCTGTGAAATGATTGGAGACAATGGAAAATCAATGCCCGTATCTGAGACAAGAAAATATGCTGAAGAAAATAACCATGTCTTCATAAGTGGAGATGAAATAATAGAAGCATACAAGGAATTTAAGAAGAATAATTAAATTCCCTTTCTATACTCCAATTCTTTTTTTAAATCAATATTCTATTTTTTATATAAATCACAGATTTCCTCATAGGATAAGTAACCTCTAAATTCAGGTTGCTGTGCTAATTCTACAAACTTCATAACATCAAGATCTTTTTTAACTACGTTCATAGCTGCCTCTGTGAAGTTTTCTAATTGAAGGTAATCCTCAGGAACTCTTCCCTTATTTTCAACTTTAGCTTTACTGATACTCCATATGTTATCTTTATCTAATCCAGTTTTATTAGAGAGAAATTCTGTTACCTCTTCTACTATACTTGGGTCGTAAGTCTGATTAAGAATAATACCTTTAGTTTCTATATTCATTTTATTAAGTAGTTCAATATGTGCTTCAATATCAATAGCTGCTGTTTCAATACCACCCTTATTTACACTAGATACCATTATAACAGGTATGTTACCAGCATATGCTACTTCTGCTGTTGAAAATGGTGTTTTTTTATTTAATAATCCTGTAGCTGCACTCATAACACCTTCAACCAATACTAAATCATAACCTTTTCCTTTAACATCCTCTATTACTTGTTCAAGAGGTGTCCATCCAATATTACTTATTTGAATTGATGCATAATCATGTAATTTTTCCTTATTGACATATAATGATGGGGATAAATCACGTATATCTGGTCCGACTTTTATAACATAGGTATGAATTCCTTTTTCTCTTAGTGCTCCAACTATACCACTTGCTAGGAATGTTTTACCAGATTCGGAACCTGTACCCATTAACATGATCATTGGTGGATTATCAGGATGTTGTTTACGTGGTGGTGCTATATTATTTGTTTCAATAGCTATTTCTTTGAATACTTTATCTGATAATTCTTTATTTCTTCTTTTAATATTTTCATATTCATCTACTGCATCAATATATTCTAGTATATTATTAACTACTGCCGGATTGTTATCTAGTAAATCATGAACTGTTGTTCCTAATATATTTCCTTTCTTATTAGCAACTCCTGAGAGAATTCTCTGTGGTTTATATTTGTAGTTTGATCTTTCAATATTTGAATATAATACGTTTTTATCATTAGATTCAATATTTCCATATGTATGACAGTGGAAACCTTTTACTTGTTCTCCTTTTAGGCCTTTAGTAAAAATTGTTGTATCATCTACAATATCTGCATTTACTCTGTTAGTATTGATTAATGGACCAAATGTAACATCGAGTAATCCTAATCCATCCCTTATTATTGGAACTGGTGAATTTCTTCCTACATCTGTATGTTTTGCAAGTATTTGGAAACCTGCACACATTCCTAGAATAAATCCATCATTATCATTTATTAGATTGATTTCCTCTGCTAATTCAGGTGTCATTGTCTCGGATTCTAGAAGTGTACCTCCAGGAATTATAAGACCATCTACCTCTTCATGTGCCTTTTTTCCATTTTCTATAGTTCCATCTGCTTTTACTATGTTAGTAGGTAGATGTCCAAAATTTTCATATAATGTTAATATTCCTTTTACTTCAACTATACCTATTTTTGTCATACATTCATCACTCATAAATAATTTTATATTATAATTAATAATTTGATTAATCTATTATAAATAGTAATAATTCCTGAGGGAATATCTTGAAAAATAAATATTATAGAATAAGTATACAGTTATGTTTTATAATTATAATAAGATTATGTGAAAATAATCATTGATAAAAAAAGATTTAGTCTAGTGCCCTGACCGGGATTTGAACCCGGGTAAAGGGATCCGCAGTCCCTCGTGATATCCGCTACACTATCAAGGCATATATTACTATAATTTTGTTAGAATAGTTTAGTATAAAATACTATATTATTATTTGTTTGTAGTTAATATTAAATTTTTCGTTTAATGATTATGTAAAAAAATAATAAAAAAGAGTTAAAAGAATTATTTCATCATATTATGAAATAAATTTACTCTAAGTATATTGCTGGCTTATATGGTGAAGCATTTTGTGCTTTTTTCTGTGGATCATATGTTGGTTCATCATATACTTTGATTTCAGCACCTATTTCATTTTCTAAATAATTTTTAGCATTATTTATGATAGATACTTCATCTAACTGTCCGACATAATTTATTTTATTAAATGTTTTACCTGTTTTAGTAGCAAACTTAGATAATTCTTTCTTATTATCATATAAATTAGCATCCATTGCTCTGTGTATTATTTCACCAATATTTGGTTTACCTACTTCTTGTGCAATGTTGTATACTTCATATTTCCATGTTGGAGCTGTGTATAGATGTACCGTTTTTGGTGTTGCTTTAGTGATTTTTATAATCTCTTTAATATCTTTTGCTAAATCTAAGACTATTTCTTCACTTTTCTCTATTTTTTCATCAATTACTGATTCATCTGCTTTAGGCCATGCTATGGAAGACATGAATATATTATCATCGTTGTATTGGTCCCATATCTCCTCTGTAGTGTATGGTATAAATGGTGATAATAATCTTATCCATGTGTTGACAATGTATGTTAGTGTTTGTTTTTCTTCATCTGTTATTGTTGTTATTCTGTTAATGTAGTGGTCCACATCTTTTCTAAATAGGAATAGGCTTGCTTGTAATGCTTTTCTTGTCTGGAAACCTTCTAGTGCTTCTGTTGCTACTTCTATTTTTCTGTTGATTTGACTAATTATCCATTTATTGATAGGTTTTTCTACTTTTGGTATTTCGTTTTCAAGAGATAATTTTAATGGTTCGCCTATTATTTTTTCTACTTTTTCTGGGAATTCCTGGATTGCTTCAAGTCTTCTTTGTATACCGTTTACTTCTGTTTCTCTCCAGTCGAAGTCTTGCCATGGTTCTGCTGATGACATTAAGAATAATCTTACTGTATCTGCTCCGTATTTATCTATTGCTTCACTTAGTAATATTACGTTTCCTTTGGATGAGGACATTTTCTGTCCTTCTAGTAATCCCATACCAAAGACTGTTATTCCTTTTGGCCAGTATTGTTTAGGGAATATTGCTGAGTGGTGGAACATTGTGAATGATAAGTGGTTTCCTACTAAATCTTTTGCTGATAATCTCCAGTTTAGTGGGTACCAGTATTGGAATTCTTTTTGTATTTGTTCTGTTAATTCTGCTGGTATTTTATTTACGGAACCATCATTTGCTCCATCTTGGTTTAGGAATACTTTGTTGAAGAAAGCATCGTTTAAATCTTCAGGATTGATATCTTTCATGTATTTAGCTATTGTGTAGTAGGACATGTAAATTGTTGAATCTGTTAATGGTTCTATTAACCATTTTTTATCCCATGGCATGTGTGTACCTAATCCTAATCTTCTTGAACATGCCCAATCTTCTAACCAGCCAAGGTAGTATTCGAAGTTTGATCTTATCTCTTTTGGTACTACTTCTAATTGTTCAAGACATTCATATGCTTTCTTAGTCCATTCTTCATCAGAATATTTTACGAACCATTGGTCATGTAGTTCTTTTACTACACATTTTGCGCCACATCTGCAGATTACTGGTTTTTCTGCGAATTCGTATAATTTATCTGCTATTCCTTCATTGGTTAGTTTTTCTATTACGTCATCTCTTACTTCGGATACTTTTCTTCCTTCGAATTCACCAGTGTTAGCGTTCATTATTCCTTTTGCATGTTCTTTTTTGTAGATTTCATTGGTTGCTTCTTTTAGGTTTTCATCACCTTGGCTTGTTACATTGAATTGTTTTAAGAAGTCTTTTGCTGGGAATTCTGAGTATCCTTTTAGGTTTACTAGACTTATTATTTTTATGTTGTCTATTTGTTCCTGTAGGTTGTATTTTTCTATTGTTTCTGTGTCTTTTTTAATGTCTTCTAATGCTATGTAATCTGCTGGTGCGTGTGCTGGTACTGAGAATACTACTCCTGTTGCATAATCAGGGTCTACGAATGATGCAGGGAATATTGGTAACTGCTCATGAGTCATAGGATTTTCAACAGATTTACCTATGAAATCCTTAGGATCAACATCTTCAATAATCTTCATAGATTCTTTCTGATGAATAATATTACCATAAGATTGTTTACTAATAATCCATTTTTCTCCTTCATATTCTACCTTAACATATTCAGCATCAGGGTTTAACCAGAAGTTAGTAGCACCATATAATGTTTCAGGTCTGAATGTAGCTGCTACTAGATAACAATCCTCATATGGGAATTTGATTAATGTTAATTCATTAATTCCTACACCTTCTCCTTCTAATAAGTCATGGTCACCTACTGGATTGTCATCATCAGGACAGTATTTTACAGGGTGTGATCCTTTACGTATAAGATTTTTATCTTTTAGTTTTCTAATTTGCCATTTAACAAATTGCTGATAATGTGGATCAATTGTTCTGAATTCTCTTCTCCAATCGATAGAATATCCCATGTGAGTCATGTCTTCATGATATTCACTACTGAAGTATTTTACAATATATTCTGGGTCAGCGAATTTCTTTAATTCATCCTCTGGTACTTTATGAACATTTTTGTATATGTCAATTGTCCATGGGTCTTTTCTTTCTATTCTTTTTGCTATTCCTATTACAGGTGCTCCTGTAACGTGCCATGCCATTGGGAATAATACATTGTATCCTTGCATTCTCTTAAATCTTGCATAGACGTCTGGTACTGTGTATGTTCTTCCGTGTCCTACGTGCATTGCTCCACTTGGATATGGGAATGCTACTGTTATATACATTTTTTCCCTGTCATCAGGGTTTGATTCAAATAGTTTAGCATCTTGCCATTTTTTTTGCCATTTCTTTTCTATATCTGTTACCATAGATTAAACTCCGTTATATTATTTATTAAATAATAATACATGAAATGTTATAATTCTGAAAAAATTAATTTATAATAGTTATATTTATCTTCATGAACCTATTTTAATTTTAATATTATTTTTTTACAAAGATGGGCTGTGAAATATGATAAAAAAAGTATAATTATTTATTTAAAAAAAAAGATTGTGATGATTCAGATTACATAATCATTAATGTTAGTAATCATCTACATAAACTGTTAGTAATCATCTACATAAACATTGAATTCTTCATCATCTTCATCATCATTAAATTCGAACTTATTACATATTGGTGCCATTTGTCTTTTATGTTCTGCATTATGAACCATGTTAACTATACGTTCTACCTCAGATGATGGTATTTCAAGAATATCTGCAATATAATCTAAATCATAATTTTTTTCCAAGTATAAGTATAATACTCTGTCAAGAATTGGATAGGTCATGCCTAATTCTGATTCATCTGTTTGTCCTGGCCATAGTCCTGCTGTTGGTGCCTTATTGATTATTGAATCAGGTACTCCTAGTTCTATTGCTACTTTTCGAACGTCTTCTTTATATAAATCACCTATTGGTAGTAAATCTACTCCTCCATCACCATACTTTGTGAAGTATCCTATTTGTAATTCTGTTTTGTTTCCTGTACCTATTACTAAGGAGTTATATATTGAAGCATAGTAGTATAATATTGTCATTCTTATTCTAGGTTTTAGGTTAGCTGATGCTAATGATTTATTTTTTTGTGGTAACTCATCGTTCTCGCATGTTTTTAAAAACTGGTCATAAACATCTGCAATGGAAATGTACTCAGTCTCTATGTCTAATCCTTCTTTGATTAATTTTGCATCAAATAAATCTTGATCAGATGTTGTTAGTGATGGTAATATGTATCCTCTAACATGACTTGAGCCTAATGCTTTAACAGCTAAAGCTGCAACTACTGTTGAATCTATTCCACCACTTAATCCTACAACAACTCCATCAGAATTTGATTCCTCAACCTTATTTTTTATAAATGTACAAGTTCTCATTATAAATTCTTTTGCATCAAAATCAGGTAAATCTATCATGTATATCAATCCACTAATTAAATTACACTTAATGAATATTATTTATTTTATAGATTATAAAAGTAATGAATCCTTAAAAAGTTACAGGAATTTTATTAAAACCATGATAAGTATATATTGAATAAAAGTATATACTTATTATTTGAATAATTTTTAAATATAGGCATAATATTATATGGAGAGAGATAACTTTGGCATTCACAGATTTAGTAAAATTCAACAAACATAAAACAACATTCATATTCATAGGAGGTAAAGGTGGAGTAGGAAAAACCACAGTATCTGCAGCAACAGCATTATGGTGTGCAAGAATGGATAAAAAAACATTAGTAATATCAACCGATCCGGCACACTCTCTTGGTGATTCCTTTGAAAGAAAAATAAGACACACACCTACACCAATTGTACATAATCTTGAAGCAATAGAAATTGACCCTGATAAAGCTATGGATGAATATAAAGATAAAATACAAATCCAGCAACAATACAATGACGCTTTAAACATGTTCTCTGAACAAATGGATATGATGAGTTCATCACCAGGTATTGATGAAATAGCATCATTTGATAAATTTATGCAATATATGAATACTGATGATTATGATGTGATTATATTTGACACAGCACCTACTGGTCACACACTCAGATTACTATCATTCCCTGAAATGATGGATTCATGGGTAGGACGATTAATAAAAGCTAGAAAAAAACTTGGTGCTGCTGCTAATAAACTAAAAAATATAATACCATTCATGGGCTCTGACGACGAAAATGAACAAAGTATGGCTGAGTTAGAGGATATGAAAAAAGAAATTATCGAAGCAAGAGATGTACTAACAGATTCATCTAGAACAACATTTAAAACCGTACTTATTCCCGAGGAAATGTCAATTATTGAATCAAGCAGGGCAATGGATGCATTAGCTAAATCTAATATTAAAGCAGATGGAGTAATTGTTAATAAAATACAACCAGACAATAATCATTGTGACTTCTGTAAAGCTAGACGTGAAATACAAGAAAAACGTTTAGATACCATACGTGCAGAATTTGAAGGACAAATTATAGCAGAAATACCATTACAGGCACATGAAGTACGTGGAATTGACCAATTATATGAAATATGTGATATATTATATGGTTCAGATCCAAGTAATGGTCCTATAGCATTATAATTTTATATTTTCAACCCCCCCCCCCTTGAATTTTTTATACTTTTTTATAGAAAATAAAAAAATACAATTAATCAAATTATTAAAAAAAAAACAACGTAACTTATCGAAAATTAGGATTTAAAAGAAAAAACGCCCTGATATTTTTTAAAAATTCAAAATTAATAGTGGGTAGAACTCCTTTAAATTATTACATACTTAAGAATATGTGAATTTTTTGAAATAAACTTATTATTCCCTTAATAAAAACTAATTATTGATTGAAATAATAAATAATAGAAAATTTAAATATTAGGATACTTAAATAAAATAATATATGAATTTCATTACAAATAACGAATTGAAATTATAATTTAATAAGATAATCCTTAGATTCGTGAATGTTTTATAAAATGGAGGTGAATTTTCATGACAGAAATACCAGTAGCTCCTGTGGGCAGAGTTATTAAAAACGCTGGAGCTGAACGCGTAAGTGATGAAGCAAAAATTGCATTAACAGAGGTATTAGAAGAAATAGGTACCGATATTTCAGAAGATGCTATCAAAGTAGCAAAACATGCTGGAAGAAAAACTGTTAAAGCAGTTGACATAGACGTAGTTACTAAAATTAAATATTAAACCATATTAAATCAAAAGAGTTATTACATTCTTTTGATATTTTTTATTTTCTCTTTACCCCTAAAAACAATAAAACTAATTTTAAATATTTGAATAATATCATTACTTCTTCTTAATATAAATAATAAAACTGTAAATCGTAAATTTATTTAGTTATCAAATTATAATAATTAATTATAAGAAATCTAAGGATTAATGTGTGGTAATATGACTAATAGATACGACTTACTTGATATTATTAGAGATGAAAACAATATTATTAGAGCTGAATTAATGTCAGATAAGATGAAAAGCGATGTCATGAATCTAGAAATCAAAACATTACAAAATAATATTCCTATGATTAATAAAGGATTAGACACTGCATTAAAAGAAGAAGAAGCTATATTATTAATTAAAGAAGTAGATTATTCTTCATATGAGAAATTTTTTGAATCTAATAAAGTATTAATTAATACTCCTGATAAAGGTAAATTTTTATTATTAAAAGAAGTATCATCTGAGGTTATTTGTAAAAATCTTCGTGATACTTGTGTTAGTAGTTTATCTGTTGCTTTATTCTCTAGTTATGTGAGAGAATTTGTACTTAATTGTTATAGAATTAAACAAGATTCCTTTTATATACCTATAATAGTAGGATTTACAACTGGATGATGTCCCGTTATATAATTGACAGCAGAGGTATTTTATTATGATAGGAGATTATGAAATTATAGATTTAATAAGACGTGAAGCGAATATTATACGTGTTGAAATAGTAACTGGAAAAATGAAGAATGAAATACTTAAACTTGAAAAGGAAAGAATACACGAAAATATACCCTTGATAAACAAAGGTGTTGAAAAAGCATTAGAAGAAGATGAAGCCCTGGTAATAATTCGAGACATTGACAAAGAAGTATTTATGAATGTATCCATAAAGCCTACTCTTACATTAATTAGTGATTCAGGAATTCTTATTGGTGAAGAGGTATATGACAAAGAAGAATTAGATGAATTACATCAAGATAATAATGTTACTTTCCTGTCAGACACGTTTGTTAGATATGATAATCTAAGTAACACTGGTGAAAAACAGTATTTAATTGTATCTCCCGCTTCTAAATATTTTGTAAGCAATCATGATCTTGAAAAAGTAGTTAAAAGTCTTACCGTGGGCTTACCTTCCATATCTACAGATAACTTTATTAAAAATTGTTTTGATATACATGATAATAATAGCGGTACTCTTATTGTAGGATTTACTAAATAAATTTTTAAAAAAAAGGTTAAAGTAATGAGTATTATTACTCACTGTTATCTATACTTCTTTCTTTGATTCCATATTTTCTTTAAACTATTTCTTCCGCCTTGGGTTTGATCAAATAAATTCATTTGACTAGTTAATTCTGCAGCTCTCATACTGGCCTTGCATCCATTTTTGATTAAAAGTTTACCATAAGGAGCTCTCATATGATCTACTGCATATGGTATATCATAAACAGATACCACATTTATTCCAAGGGTACGTGCTAAATCATTACTCGCATGTTTTGTGTGGAATCCCTGTATTTTTACTGCTGGAACTGATAATGCTCCAGATTCTATAGTAACACCCATTCCTGCACAGTATATTATTCCCTGTGATGCATTCATAAGACTTACTAAATCAACATGTCCTTTAACAATAAATACTCTTGGTCTTGTTATATATTGTCTTATGAAATCTATTTCAAATCTGTAAGGTACTATTATAATATCTTTATCTAGTTTTTGAACCTGATTTATAATTTCAGGTATATCCTCAGGATTTGTATCTCCTCCTAAAAAGAGAATATAGAAGTCATCGGTACCATAGTGTTCATATAATTTATTAGGATTTATTAGTTTCTGTTTACTAACATACTCTGCCTGAGGATATCCTTTAATGTTAACAGTATTTGTTATATCATACATCTTTTTTAGTTTCTTTTTTGCATGCTGATTTGGTACTGTTATTAGGTCTGCATAAGCAATCATTTCTATAGGATTATATACATCCTGTTCCATGTGTAATCTTGGAATATCTAATCGTTTTGCTGCTAGTATTCCCTTTCTAACATCCCCCGCATTTCCGCAGGTTAATAATAAATCAATATACCTGTCTTTTAATGCCTTGTATGTTCTATGTGTGTCCTGTAACACTAATCTGGCTATTGTTAGATTACTTCTTTTTTTTGAATTGTTACGTCTTCCTTCTCCAATTGATTCAATTTCATTACTATAAGGAGATAATAGTTTCATTGCTCCTTCACTATGAGTTAAGGATAAAATATCTGCATCTAATTTACTAATAATTGGTATTAATGTTTTAGCAGGAGCTGTTTCTGCTACCAGTGCAATATTCAAATATTTCCCCCCTTCTTAGTTTTTACAGTGAGTAATACCATTATTATTGCTATTAAAAAGAATAATAATATTACTAAATCTGTTGGTCCTGTTTCTATCCATATTATCACATGAGCTAATAACATAGCATATAATCCTACAAATGCTGTATTAAGAGATTTTTGAATGTTATATAACATGCCTATAATAAATCCTATTAAAAGCATCTGTATTAACATGGCATATAATCCAAAATCTAGTAATGCTGGACCAAATATCATTGATGTTGTTGAATGAGCATATCCTAGAGTTGTTGAACCTACAATTACACGTGGATCTGTAGATTTCATGAAACCAGTTAATGTATTATATAGTAGTTGCCCATGAGTACTTCCCTGTAAAACAACAGCATTTCCAAGTACTTGTAATGTATAACCTGCACGGTAGAATAATAATTCTATAGGATTTAATGTCCATGTCTGCCATTCAATTGATTTAACTGCAACATAACCTACTATTAATAATAATAAGAATATTCCAATTAATGCAAGTATAAGATATTCCCATGGTAAATCCTTAGTATAATATGCTGTGATTAGTACACTTAATACTATTGCTATTGCTGTTGTACGATATCCTGTTAATGCAAACAAGATTAATCCTATCACAAATAATAGATAATATTTCTTATCATCATATTTTGCTAATAGAATATTTATTGATGGTAAAAATAATAGATAAGATAATAACCATATACGTGTAGCAGCCCGTGCCTTCAAATGACCACTAAGTAATGGAATACCACCTAAATAGACTAAGTTAATTATTTGTAATAGAATACCAAGTATAACTAATGTTAATACAAATTTTTTCCCTGTTAACTTATCTAATCTTGGCTTATTGATTTTTAACTCCTTATTTTTTAGCAAGCACTTGCTTATATAATATCCTAGTATATAAAAAATTAAACCTAAAAGGATAATTCCTATTGTATTCATATTTACGCCTATTAGTTCTCTAATATGATAATAAAAGCCTATGTATGCAAATATTAAGTATACAAAAACCAATAGTACTACAATCATTGGTGTAAATAAGTCTAACTTCTTATAATCCATTTTCATCAACCATGATAGAATAAGTAAAATATAAATACTAAATTATATATTTATATTTTTATAAACTGATATAAACATTTTATTTATATTATCTGAAAATATTATATAGATAATATTGTATTCTTTACCGATTTTCCCGGTTATATTCCATTAAGGGATATTAGGTAAAGAGATGTAATTTTTATAGTAATATATACATAGATAGTAATTAATCAGAAGAAATATAGACTAGCAGTGTGAAAATATGACAAATAAACTCATGAAGAATAGTATTATTTTAGTAATAGGTAATCTATTATTCCGTGTTGGAGGATATATCAACAGACTATTAATGAGTAGAATGTTAGGACCAGAAGGTTATGGTTTATATGGATTAACACTGCCTTTTCAGGGTATTTTTCAAATATTATCCGCGGGAGGTCTTCCACCTGCAATAGCTAAGTATGTTTCTGAGTATAATGTTAAAAATGAGCATGCTCTGATAAAACAAATTATCAGAACATCCACGAAGTATATGATATTTATGGCTCTTATACTGGGAGTTATAATGTTGTTTGCATCGGATTTTATTGCTAATGCTATTTTTCACAAGCCTGCTGTTGTATGGCCTTTAAGAGTTATTAGTCTTATTACTCCTTTCAGTGTTGTTGTTGGAGCTATGCGTGGAGCATATCAGGGAGTGTATAAGAATGAATATACTGTTTATAATAGGATGTGTGAACAGATTTCTACTATTGTTTTTGCATGTCTTTTTGTATATGTCGGATTATATGCTACTGGTGCCGTTCTTGGTAGTGCTTTTGGTTTTATTGTATCTGCAATTACTGCAGTGTATTTCTACAAGAAATATATCAGCGGTCTTTTTGAAACTGAGGAAGATTTAAGTTTGAGTAGGAAAGATGAGTTAAATCTTCTATGGATGCTCATACGATTTGCTATACCTGTTACTATCACAGCACTTTCTGAGATGGCAATTTATGATGTTGGAACATTGATTATTGGAATATTCATGTTGTCTAGTGATGTTGGTTATTATAATTCAGCAGATCCTATTGCTAGAATTCCTTTGATTATTTCATTATCTATTTCAACAGTACTACTTCCAGCAACCGCTGAAGCATACACTATGAAGAACCAGAAATTATTACAGGAGTATGTTGTTGATTGTCTAAGATATTGTATATTAACAGTTTTACCATTATGTGTAATGATTAGTGTATTTAGTGAGCCTGTTATCACAATACTCTTTGGAAGTAATTATATTAAAGGTGCAAGTGTTTTAAGTATTCTTGTTATAGGAATGTCTTTTTATAGTATATATATGATTTGTAGTAGTATATTACAGGGAACAGGTAAGCCTAAACTTCCAATGTACATATTAATAGCAGGTACTGTTTTAAACATTGTACTAAATGTTATATTTGTTAATGTATCTGGTATTGTAGGTGCAGGTATTGGTACTACCATCACTACAGGTATACTTATGATTGTGATATTATACACTGTAATAAGAAATACAAAAATATCACTTCCATGGAAAAATATACTGCTTATTGTGACATGCAATATTATTTTAATGATAGCTTGTATTATTATACCAAAAACAATTATTGGTGCTATAATTGGATTTATTGTAGGAACAATCCTATACATAGTTTGTTTATTCCTCTTCAGAGTATTATCAGAAAGAGATATTAAATTCTTCACAGACTACTTAAACAGGGAAACATTCTTAAGACCTTACACAGAAAAAATAATAAAATTTATAGAAAAGCATGAATTAATATATAAACAATAATAATAAGATAAAAAAAAGGAATGATATTGATATGAAAAATAAAAGAGAAGTTGAACTAACTAGAAAAACACGTGAAACTAACATAACAATAAAACTAAACATAGACGGTACTGGAAAAAGCAATATTGACAGTGGACTTAAATTCTTAGACCACATGCTAGAATCATTCAGTAAACATGGCTTTTTTGATTTAACAGTAAAATGTGATGGAGACATAGAAGTAGATGACCATCATACAGTAGAAGATATAGGATTACTATTAGGTGAATGCTTCAACAAAGCTGTTGGTGATAAAGTAGGTATAGAACGTATGGGCTATAGTATGGTGCCAATGGACGAAGCATTAAGTACAGTAGCAGTTGACCTTAGTGGACGTAGTTACACTGTGTTTAATGCAGATTTTGAGTATCAATACATAGGTGATGTTGGAACACAAAATATCAAACATTTCATAGAATCCTTTGCAAATACTGGTTTAATGAATATTAATGTTAAAGCTGAAGGAGAAAATGATCATCATATCTGTGAAGCTATATTTAAATCACTAGCACGTGCATTAAACAGCGCTACAACAATTACTCATGACCAATTATTAAGCACAAAAGGATTATTATAATAGTTTTCTCTTTATTCTAATTATTTTTTTCAGAAAATATAAAAAAAATGGGTGTGGAATAAACTTTTTTATTCAAAGTTATCCATCAAAGAAGTTTTATGTAATGTAGAACCATCACGCCTATGTGGTGTTCTTAAAACAGTATCATTACCTTTTTCTATTTCTCTTGCTTCATCTGCTAGTTTTGCTGCAGATGACATCATTTCATGAGCTGCTGCTACTAGAGGTATGTATATATTAGGCTCATTTGTTTTGAAACATGCTTTTACATCCATAACAGATACTTGTGTTGCTATATTGTATGCGGCTATTGCCTTACTCATTGCATATGGATTTTTAAATCCTGCTGCTAGTACTGCTCTTTCTGCTGTTACAACAATTTGTGGTACTTCTATAGGTTCATTGTTACTTATCTTATCTATAAGACCGTCAATTGTTTCGTGAACTAATCTGAAAGCACCTGTTACTGATAGTACTTTTAGAACGTCTGAATTAAATAATGCCATTTCTGTAGGGTCAAGGAATTCTCTTCTTGCACCAATCATAGGGTCTGCTCTTACTAATATGTATCCTAATTTTTGTTCTTTCATTTCATCAATAGCTTTTTCCCCTGGACGGTCCCCTATGATAATTGTTGGGATTCCTGTTTTAGATAATGCTTCTCTTGCAATACTAGGTTGTTTAGCATTTGGATTAGGACTAATGAAGATAATCATGTCCGGATTGAATTCTGTTATTTTTGGTAATACATCCTCCATTTGTTTTTTACCCATTTTTGCCCCGGAACTTATTGTTCTTACATCTATATCATCACGATCTGCTCTTTCATCTAATACCAAATCTATTATTGGTGAAGTTCCTATATTACCTACTTTTATTATTCCTATTTTTACTACCATATTTTCACGTCAAAATTATTAATAATTAATATGTTTTTTCTTATTATTCTTTTTAGGTGCTTATATTATTCATTATCATATGCTGTTTGTGTAAAGTTATATGCAAATTCGGGTAAACATGCAGTGTGTGTATGAATGTAGCTTGCAACAGTATTATTTTTTAATAATCCATCGTATTCACCTGTGATTCCTACTCCACGTTTCATTTTGAATGCAAAATCATTTTTATTAGATCCCTTGTATTCTACTTTAGAATAGTGGAACTCATGGCCATGATATTCTGTTCCCTTTTTTAGTATTGGTGTATCTTGTTCTACGTGTGCTATTGTATAACTTAATCCTTGTACTTTTTTAGTTAGCATTGATTTGTAGGGGTATACTCCTACTGTTGGTAGGTTATCTATTGATTTACATAGATACATCAATCCTCCACATTCAGCATATATTGGATGGTTATCATCTGAAAATTGTTTTATTGAGTTGAGCATTTTTTTATTTTGGGATAATTCTTTTTTAAATATCTCAGGGTATCCTCCACCAATGTATAATGCATCAACATCAGGCATTGTTTCATCATGTATTGGGCTGAAGTATTCTATTTTTGCATTGTTATATTCTAGTGCTTCTATGTTTTCCTGGTAGTAGAAGTTGAATGCTTCATCAAATGGTATTGCTATTTTTGTTTTTTGTTTGGTTTTGTTTTCTGACCATATTGGTTCATATTCATCTTTTATTGGCTGTGAATTGTTCATTATGTTCATTATCATGTCTAAGTCTAGGTTATCTTCTACTAGTTCTCCCCATTTTTCTATTAATCCTTTTATTCTATCTTGTTCTACTGCCGGTATTAATCCTAGATGTCTTTGTTCCATTGTTATAGATTTATCTCTTACTATTCCACCTATTACAGGAGTGTCTGCTAATTTTTCTACTGCTTCTTTTGTTTTTAAATAGTGTTTATTACTTTTTACATTGTTTAGAATTACTCCTTCAATGTTGATTTGTGGATCTAATGATTTAAATCCGATTACCATTGCAGCAGCACTTCTTACTAGGCTTCGACTATTTATGATTAATATTACTGGTGCATTAAGTGCTTTTGCTATTGATGCTGTGCTTCCTATGTCATTTACTGGACTGATTCCCTCATATAATCCTCTTACCCCTTCTATTATTCCATAATCTGCTTTAGATTCTGTCATCCCATTTTTAAAAGATTGTCTTATTTGTTTTTCTGTCATGAAGAATGAATCAAGGTTACGTGAGGGTACTCCTGTTGCACAATTGTGATAGGAGGGGTCTATGTAGTCTGGGCCTACTTTGAATGATTGTATTTTATGTTCTTTTGATAGTGCTTTCATGATTCCTGTGGTTATTGTTGTTTTGCCTACTCCACTTCCTGTTCCTGTTAATAGTATTCTTTTCATTTAATTAACCTACTTTTTATGTTAGCGTTATTATTTTTTTTCTTTATTTTATGTTATTATATTTTAAATTAATATCATATAGATTTTTATAAGTGAGTAATTATTTTATATAAACAAAAACATATTATAACAATGTTAATAGTTGGATTGGAATAATAAAATACTAAGACGACCATATATTAAAATATACTATAAAAATGCAGGGAGAAATAAAAGTGGTTAACAAAAGAATAGTTGCATTATCAAACCAACTACGTGACGAAGGAGTATCCGTTAGTATAAGAAGCACAGAAACAGCCTGTAACGTATGGAATCTCATGAAAACAGACAGTAATCTCAACGAAATACAAACAGCACTACGAAGTGTATACATCAAAGACCCTCATGACAACAAGAAATTCAACAAAGTATTCGAAGAATTATTCACAAACATAGAAGACAAAACCAAACCAAATAATATACAACAAGACCCCTACAATAACTCACATGACGACCCAAGCATACAACAAGAAGACATAATGCCCATGCCAAGTGAAGTTGAAAGTGACCTGCCCATAGAAAAAATAATACCACCTGACTTTAACCCAGAACAACTAAAACAAAACAAAATACACGAAAAAGACCTACTAAAAACAGACATAAGCAATATAAATAGCTACGACGAAAGAATACTTGACCTCTGCCGTAAACTAGCAGAAAAAATAGCTAACAAAAGATCAAAAAGAAAAAGACTAATGACAACAAACAACATAGACATGCCCCGAACAATAAGAGGGAACTTAAAAAACGGGGGAAAACTAATCAAATTATACAAATCCAAACCACAAATACATAAAAGCAAACACATATTTCTAAGTGACATAAGTGGATCATGTGACTGGATAAGTAGCTGGTTCTTTTCAATAATATATGGATGTCAAAAATCATTTGACAAAATATCAAGCTATGAATTTGACAGCAACATAATCAACACAACTGAAGCACTCAAAAGTGAATCATACTATGAATCATTCACATCAATATCCACACAAAGAATGAGAAGAGGAATGATACATGGACAATCAGACATGGCCCAATCATTCAAAGAATTCTTAAAAGATGCAAATCTTAATCATAGGAGCATAGTAATCATATTAACAGATTGTAGAGATTGGAGAGGAAAAAGAGAAGAGGGAATACTGGAAAGTGCTAAAATACTAAAAAAAATAGTAAAACAAAGCTCAAAAGTAATCATATTAAATCCTGAAAAAAAAATAAGATGGGATACACCTACAAGCTGTGTTAGAGACTACCAGAATGCTGGAGCAGAAGTATATGAAATAGGTAACCTAGAACATCTAGCAGAATTAATAACAAAATTATAAAAGAGGTATAACATGAAATATTTTGTAAGATATGGTGAAATAGGAATAAAAAGTCCAAAAATCAGACGTAAATTCGAAAATAAATTGATGAACAATATAAAAACTGAATTAAACTGTACCTTTGAAAATGATCAAGGACGGATAACATTAATAACTGAAGAAAAAGAAGAAAAAGTACATGACGTACTAGGAAGAGTATTTGGAATTGTATCATACAGTCCAGTATTAGAAACAAAAACAGATAAAGAAGATATTAAAGCATTGCTTAAGGATATAGTTCCAAAATTAATAGAGTCTGGTAAATTCAATCCAGAAAAAGATTCTTTTGCTATTAAATGTAGACGTGTAGGAAAACATAATTTCACTAGTCAAGAGATGGCAGGATACTGTGGAGCTGTAGTAGTTGAACTAACTAGTGCTAAAGTAAATTTATCTAATCCTGATTTCACAATATATGTTGAAGTAAGAAATGATGACACATATATTTACACAGAAAAAATACCAGGATTAGGAGGATTACCTGTTGGCTCACAAGGTAGAGTTGTATGTTTAATATCTGGAGGAATTGATTCACCAGTCGCTGCTTATCTCATGCTTAAAAGAGGATGTTCTGTAACATTATTACACTGTGATAATTATCCTTTCACTACAGGTACAATAGACAAAGTTAAAAAACAAGCTGAGAATTTACAAAGATATTCTCTTGGTTCAGAGGTAAGATTATATACAGTAAAATTAGGACAATACTTAGAACATGCTAGAAATGATGCACCACCACGTATGACCTGTGTCCTATGTAAGAGTGGTATGTATCAAACAGCAGAACATCTTGCAAAAATAGAAAATGCTAATGCAATAGCAGATGGTAGTAGTATAGGACAAGTAGCTTCACAGACACTTAATAATATAGAGGCAACAAGATATCAATGTAGAATGCCTATATTTAGTCCACTTATAAGTTTAGATAAGATTGAAATAGAAAATATTGGTAAGAAAATAGGATCATATGAAGTTTCTATTATTCCAGATAGTGGTTGTGGTGCAGTACCAAGATATCCTGAAACCCATGCTGATTTAAATCTTGTCAATCAAATAATCGAAGATATTGACCAGAAAAGTTTACTCAATGATGTGTATGAAACTATAACCAAAGTTGAGTATTAATATTGTTAATCTTAAAATTAGGGGATATGTATTCAGTATCTTCTTTTTAATAACTTTTTTTTTATAAAAAATTGTACAGGAAATATTTATTCTTATTTTCTACAAGATAAACTTAAATTATTACTCAATAAAAAAAAATAGTGGAGGGTAAGATAAATAATAACACTATAATATCTCCGCTAAGTGTTGACCTAATCTTCTAGATAATGCTAGTATAGTATAAATTGGTGGTAATCCTGGTGCTTCTGGTAATACACATCCATCACCGACATATAAGTTTTTAATTTCAGTTTCTAGATTATTATCTACTATATCACCTATTCTTGCTGATGATAATAAATGTGCTCCTCTTACATGTGTTGAGGAAATACTTTCAATATCAGCACCTACCTGCACTAGTATTGCACTTGCAATTCCACATCCTCTTGCTATTAGTGATGCATCATCAAAATCTATGCCTTTTACTACTTCATTTGCATATACTTTTCCTTTAAGATTGTCTGGTACTTTTACCATGAAACTTATTATATCATCTGCTGTTGCGTCAGGATGTGTTTCTTGTATTTTTGGTAGTAGATATTGGCTTGTATGTGATGCTATGAGGATATGTGGTAGTTTAAGGTATTTGTTCATTTGAATCTCATGGTCTTGACATGCACCTTTATAGTAACCACCTATTGTTACAAATGGATCAACTGCAAAAGTTTCCCCTGCTTTTATTCCAGCAGTACGTAATAATTTTGGAGTTATCATTCCACCTGCAGCTACTACTACAACATCTGCTGTGTATGTGTTTCCTTTGTCTGTTACTACACCTTTTACTTTATCTTCTTCTATGATTAGTTTTATTGCAGCTTCGTTTGTTAGAAGTGTTGCTCCATTGTCTAATGCTACTTTTAAGTCTTCTAGACTACTCCATTTTGCTCCATGTGGACATCCCCATGCACATCTTCCGCATTGTTTACATTTTTGAGGATTGATTGCTTTTGGAGTCGGGTTCATCTCTAATCCTAGTTCTTTTGCTGCTTTTTCTAGCAGGTTATTTATTTTTCCTGTATGAGACTCTGGCATTGGTTGTATGTTTAGTTCTTCTTTTAGTTGTGCTATTTGTGGTTCTATGTCAATGTCATATTCTTTTAGTTCACCTACTAATGATGGTATAAAGTTTCCTGCTATTACAAGGGATGAACCTCCTACCACTGTTGTTTTTATTAGCTCCATTTCATTTTTATCCCAGGGATCATAGAATTTATATCCATCTTCAGCATCAGCTAGTGGTCCTTTTTCTATTATTGTAATATTTACATTATCATTTTTTGATAATTCTCTTGCTACGCTTAATCCTCCAGTTCCAGCTCCTATTATTATAACATCTTTCATTATTTCACCTTTTTTCTCTTTCTTTTTCTCTTCTTATTTTAGCTTTTTGAATAGGTGTCATATATATTGCTTCTTCTTTTTTACGTCTTTGTTGTTTGTTTCTCTGTCTTATTTCATTAAAGTCGTTTACTACTTTATAGTGATGTTCTTCATGTTTTTCTTCTTTATCTTTGTTATTTCTGTGGAATAATCCTAGTATGTATCCTGCTACTATTGCTGCTACCCCTGATATTATCACAGCAGCTATTATTGGTATTAATGCACCCATTACTAAGTTAAACATCATAGACCCTGCACTTGTTTCTACTGTTATGTTAGTTGTTGGCATGTAATCTGTTAGTAGTAATCCTGCAGGATATGATATTATATAACTTATTAGAGCATATGCTGCTCCAGAAGTTGTTCCTACCCCTTTGCTTTTTGTTAGTAATGTCATTATAAATCCTAGTGCTAGTAGTATAACCATATAACTTATTCCTACTCTTGCTGCTAGGATTGCTATTATAACTGCTATGATTATTTCGAATCCCTTTAGGAGTGTTGACGAAGACATATTGTTTCACCTATATTTTATTTCTTTGTAACCCATCATTAATATAACAATGTTAAAAATTATCATTATATAAACAAATATTATATAAATATATAAAAATATTAATTTAAATATTTTTATTAGAATAAAAAAATAACATGAAAAAAGATTTAGGAGGAATACCCCATAAAATACAAAACCATAGAAAACCCTGACATAGAACAAGCATACACAACAATACAAGAAGGCTTCAATAAAAAAGCCATGATAATAATATTAGCCAAATGTCACGTAGAATATGAAGGAAGAGCACGAAGCAGATTAGCACCAGGTGACAGATTAATCCTAATAAAAAAAGATGGAACTTTTGCAATACACCAAGAATTAAATCTAGACCCTGTTAACTGGCAAGCACCAGGATGCAAAAACAAAGTATCAGTCAAAAACAATCAAGTTATATTAACAAGCAAGAAAACAAAACCTACTGAAGAAATAAAAGTATACCTTGATGAAACATACAGCGTCACATACTACAATTGTATAGACACTAAAGAACTAGAAATAAGAGGATATGAAAAACATATGGTAGACCTAGCATGGGAAAAACCAGAGCTAATAGAAAAAGGATTCAGACCAACAAGAAGAGAATACCAGACAGAAAATGGATTTATAGATCTTATGGGAACTGACAAAGACGAAAAACTAATGATACTTGAATTCAAAAGTAGAAAAGCAGGAACAAATGCTGTTAAACAATTAAAAGGATATGTTGAATGTTTCATGGATAATAAAGAATTTGTAAGAGGCATAATAGTAGCACCAGATATCACAGATAATGCAAGAGAACTACTAGAGTCACTACAAATGGAATTTATACAAATGAATCCACCATTAGACCTATTAAAACATAAAACATCAACACTAGATTCATTCTTGAATTAATGAAAAAGAATATTAAATAATTTGATTGTAGAAAATATTCTACATCATAAACTCATACTCTTCACCATTAATACTTAATAATATAGCATCAACGATACAAGCAGTATTCCAACCTACAATCTTTGTAGCAACCTCATTCAGCTCCTCTGGAATTTCTTCAGCTCCATAAGGTCTTATGATAATAATTGGCTTATTGAAACTTTGAGCATACTTTATATGTTCAGATATTAACTTCTTGTTCTCTGACCATAGACCTGATAATACAATTAATGCATCACATTTATCAATAGCTTCAGCAAAGTTATCACTAGTATCTGTTACATCAGCCCACCTGAAAGCCTCAGTAGCTGTGTCTAAACGAGATATGAATGTGTTGTAATCTTGACAATCAACTGGATAAGAAATAAAAAGTTTCCAAGTTGTCATGTCTTCTTCTGGAAATAAATCTAACATTTACTACACCCTCTTCTATATCAATGCATGGCGTTCTATTTCTATTTCATCACCATCTTCATTAAAAACTGTGAAACAATCATTAGGACAAATACTGGCAGATGTTTCAATTTCATATAAAGAGTTTACCATACCTTCAACAGTATCATCAACTACAACAGCACCCTTCATATTAACTAAGTTATCATCATCTAAATATAATATTTGTGAAGGTTTAGTACATGCCCCGCAACCTTTACAATTAGCTCTATCAATTTCTACATCTAACAATTTAATCACCTGATTATAATTATTATTATCAAACTTTACATATATAAATATAAGATACAGCTTTTCAAAGTTAGATGATATTATGAAAGATTTTATATTAACAAGTTGTCAAATGAACGTAGTTGACAATAAAAAGAAAAATATATTACATGCCCAGAACATGATAAGAACAGCATCACAAAAATACAATGCCAATTTAGTTACTTTACCTGAAATGTTTAACACTCATTACACAAATGACAAATTTATTGAAAATGCTGAGTATGAAGATGAAAGTATTACACTAAATTCAATGAAAGATATAGCCAAAGAGGAAAAAATTTACCTACAATGTGGTACAATGCCTGAAAAAGAAGAAAATGCATTATATAATACAGCATATCTTATAAATCCTAAAGGAAAAATTATAGGAAAACACAGGAAAGTACACATGTTTGACATTGATACAGATACTATGAAATTTAAAGAATCAGATACCTTAAGTCCAGGAGATAAAGTTACCACAATAAAAACAGAACTTGGAATAATATCACTAGCAATATGCTATGATATCCGATTTCCTGAATTATGGACTCTGATGAGTAAGAACCATACAGATATATTTCTATTACCTGGAGCATTTAATTTAACAACCGGCCCCTTACACTGGGAGACATTAATAAGAGCAAGGGCAATAGATAATCAAGCATATGTAATAGCAACATCTCCTAGTCAAGTAGAAAATCCCTATTATATTGCATGGGGTCACTCCATGATAGTAGACCCGTGGGGTAAAATAGTAGAGCAAGCTCATAAAAAAGAGGAAATGTTAACAACTAAAATAAAACAATCCACTATAACAAGTGTAAGAGAACAAATACCCGTCCTTAAAAACAAGAGACATGACGTATATGATACTATACAAAAAAATAAGTAAAATATTATTATGTATTATTAGTTATCCAGAATATTATTTATTTACAACTAATTTATATAATAATTTTTTTAAAGTCTTTGTTTCTTCTTCAGATAAGGATTTTGTAACCTTGAACTCCCATTGATCTACTAGATTCACTAGTTTATCTGTAACCTCATAACCTTTAGCTGTTAATTTTACTACTTTTATCCTATGATTATCAGGATGTTCTTCTCTTGTTATTAATCCTTCATCTTCAAATTTCCGTAATAATCTTGCTATGTATCCCTTACTCACCTTGAATAGTTTTGTTAAATCCTTTTGTGTTGTGTTTTCCAAAAATCTTATTCTAATTAGAATTGGAACTTCGGAGTATGATATTTCTGTTTCATCAAGTGATTTTACAAGGTGTTCTTTATAATCAGCTACTAATTCTTCCACGTAGTGATATATTCTAATATTTTCATAGTTTCCATCGAATTGTGTTGGAAGTGACATGATATCCCTTCATTATTGTTAGTTTTACATATATATTCTTTATCGTTCATTATTTATTTTCTTTTATTATTCTTGTTTCACGTATGTTATTTATTGACTGAATATTTTCTAATCTATATCGTATCTTTTTGTTCTTGTGAATAATAATATTAAATCTAACATTAATACAAGTATTGCAAATAGCATTACATATCTAATACCTATTCCAGCCACAACAATTCCTGCTAATGTTGTTCCAAGGGTTACACCTACATTTCCCATGCTCAAGAAGATCCCATTTGCAAATTCTGGAGCTTGTGGTGCTGATGATACCATCCAATATTGTGATATATCATTAAATATTCCTGCTAGTAGTCCCCATAGTGCCATGAATATTATTGTTGGAATTGCATTATTACATGCTATGAATACACCTAATAATATTAGAGATATGATTATTGGTGAGAGTAATACTAGTTTTCTTGCATCTTTAACTAATAGTCTTGATCCTAACCAGTTTCCTATGATTGATGCTACTCCATATATAAATAGAACTATACTTAAGTTTGTTCCTGCTATATGCGTTAAAGTTCCTAGGAATTCTGAGATATATGAGTATCCAGTGTATAATCCTGCATTTAAGAATATTACTCCTAATACTGATATAATAAATACCCCTGTTTTTGCTACTGATACTTGGTCTAAGTAGGATTGTTCTTTTCCAGGTATTTTTGGGAAGAATATTAGTGTTAATATTAGTACTATTAAATTTATTATAGCAAACCATAGCATTGCATATTGATATCCGAAATTAGTTGCTATGAATGTTGTGATTGGTACTCCTATAATCATACCTGCGCTTACACCCATGATAACTTTACTTACCGCACTTTGTGTCTTTTCTGGCTCTACTATCTCAGCTGCTACTGTCATACTTATACTACAGTAAATTGGATGAAACATTGCTGGTATTATTCTACATATTAATGCTATGTTGAAATCATGTACAAATGCTCCTATTGTCGTGAATACTGTAAATATTGTTAGAACTAGTAAAAATGTTTTCTTTCTTTCGTATTTACTAAATATTACTGGCATGAATATTGCAAATATTGCTATTGTTAATGAAAACATGCTGACAAAAAGTCCTGCCTGTGTAATACTCACATTAAAGTATTGTGCTATTTGTGGAAGTATTCCTACTACTCCCATTTCGGTACTTAATATACCAAAGGTTCCTAGAACCATGATATATATTATTAAATCTTCTCGATTCATGTTTTTATTATCCTTTATTTTTTGTGTGAAATTAATTATAAATTATATTGAATTAGTAAACTGTTTACTTTATAAACTTAATTATAATTATGAAAGTAATATTATATAAACGTAACTACAAAAAAAATAGATAAAAAAAGAGATGGTTAAAAAAATTATTTCTTAGCTTTTTTCTTCTTAGGTTTAGGATCAATCTTCTTAAGAGCTTTATTAGCAACTTTCTTATAATCTTTATCACCGGTAGCTGCACGCCTAGCCTTTTTAATAGGATCAATTGCTTTTTTATCCTTAATATCACCAAGAGCTTTAGTAGCAGAAGCTCTAACACCCCAGTCATCATCTGTTAATAATTCGATTAAAGGATCTACAGCACTTTTAACTTCCATTTCACCTAATGCTTTAGCAGCAAACTTCCTAATAGCGAAATCATCAGAACTTAATGAATCAATAAGTTCAGTAGCAACAGTATCATCACCAATATCTTTTAATGATAAAATCACATATTTCTGAACACGTACATCATCCTCCTTCAAAGCTTCAATCAAAGGTTTAATAGCAGGTGTTCCAATCTGTGATAAAGACTTTGCTGCCTGAAATCTAACATGAGGATTCTCATCATTAAAAGTATTAATTAATAAATCAATTGCATCATCAGAAAACTCCTCCAATTCTTTACATGCAGCTATTCTTTCCTCATAATCTTCACTGGCTAATTTTTCTTTTAATTCTTCTATATCTGTCATAAGTATTCCATCCTATTTATTAGAAATAATGTAAGATTGCCTCATCTAAATAATATATCTGTATTCAATATACTAAAAAATTATTTATATTTTATAAACAGTGCAATTATATTATATTTAAAAAAACATATAATAAGATATGAATTCCTTTGATATATGTGGTGCAAAAGTATTAAATAATGCATTAATGGTCGAAGACGGCCTTATAATCTCAGATTTACATTTTGGATACGAATCCTCCCTAAATAGTCAAGGATTCATGATTCCTCAATTCCAATTTGAAAAAATAATAGATCAAATAACAAGCATTCAGGATAAAGCATGTGCTAGAAACATCATATTAAATGGAGATATAAAACATAACTTCGGAAAAATAGACCGTCAAGAATGGAAAGAAGTATTAAATTTCATAGACTATCTTTCAGACCTATTTGTAGAAATACAGGTTATTAAAGGCAATCATGATAACTTCACACAATACATCCTAGATAAAAGAGATATAAAAATGAAGAATCATATTATAATTGATAACTTCTACATAACACATGGCCATAAATTACCCCCAGAAATACCAGATAATATAGAAACAATCATAATAGGTCATGAACATCCATGTATAGGTATTCGTAATGGAGAACGCGTTGAAAAAGTTAAATCATATCTACAGGGTACCTGGACAAATTATAATCTTATTGTTATGCCCTCATTTACGCCTGTTAGTTATGGTTCTGACATCCTACATGAAAAAACTATTTCACCATTTATTAAAGATGTATCACAATTTAAGGTATACGCTATTGAAAACTGGGAAGTATACCCCTTTGGAAGTATAAAAGATATTTTAAGTGTTAGCCAAGAAGAAAACTACTATTAAAAAAAAACGGATTCTATTCTATTTTTTTTGGAGAGACTATTATGAAAGAATATAGTGACGATGAAATTCATAGCTTGTTACACCCCTATGTTAGCAAATGGTTTAAAAAAACATTTGACACATTTACTGATGCTCAAAGACAAGCAATACCCCATATCAATGCAGGCAAGAATATATTAATATTATCACCTACGGGCTCTGGTAAAACATTAACAGCATTTCTTGCTATTTTATCAGGACTTACAAGTCTTAGTGAGAGAGGTATGCTTAAAGAACAAGTTTATTGTCTATATATTTCTCCACTTAAAGCATTAGATAATGATATTTCTAAGAATCTTGAAGAACCATTACAGGGAATTAATGATATTGCAGGTTATGATTTAGGTATCAGGCAAGCTGTCCGTACAGGAGATACCACACAGTATGAGCGTTCTAAAATGTTAAAACATCCACCTCACATATTAATAACTACCCCTGAGACACTATCCATTATCCTTGTTGCACCTAAATTCAGAGAGAAATTAAAAAATGTTAGATATGTGATTATCGATGAAATACATTCACTTGCTGAAAATAAGCGTGGAACTCACCTAAGTCTTAGCTTAGAACGTCTTAATGAATTAACTGGTGGTTTTACTAGAATTGGTCTTAGTGCTACCGTAAGCCCTCCTGAGAAGATTGCACATTTTCTTTCAGGATATTCATGGGGACAGCCACGAGATTGTGAGATTGTTAATGTAAATTATGTTAAACAATTAGACATGAAAGTTCTATGTCCTGTTGATAATATTATAGAAACAGACCAGGAAACATTGAATAATGAATTGTATAAAATGTTACATAAACTGATACAACAACATAAGACTACATTAATATTTACTAATACTCGTAGTGGTGCTGAAAGTGTTTCATATAAGTTAACACAGAGATTTCCAAAGTATTATAATGAACGTAATGTAATGGCACATCACTCCTCTCTTTCCAAGGAGGTTCGTCTTGAAACAGAAAATGAATTAAAAGAGGGTAATCTAAAGGTTGTTGTTAGTAGTACTTCCTTAGAGCTGGGTATTGATATTGGTTATATTGATCTTGTAATCCTTATTAGTTCACCTAAATCTGTTTCACGTGCTCTTCAAAGAATTGGTAGAAGTGGACATAGACTTCATGAGAAATCTAAGGGTCGTATGGTTGTTGTTAATAGAGATGATCTTGTAGAATGTAGTTTAATTCTTAAGAATGCTATGGAGGGAAATATTGATGAAATTGATATTCCACGTAATTGTCTTGATGTGTTAGCACAACATATTTATGGTATTGCTATTGAGCATAAACAGAATATTAAGCATGTTTATCATATGATTCGTCAGGCAATGCCCTATCATGAACTTTCATGGGATAGTTATGAGCAGGTTTTACGTTACCTTGCTGGTGAATATACTAAACTTGAACAGAGATATGTGTATGCTAAGATTTGGGTTGATTGGGATACTAATACTTTTGGTAAACGTGGAAAGTTAGCTAGGGTATTATATTCTACTAATATTGGTACTATTGCTGATAGGAGTCATGCACGTGTCAAGTGTAATGGTAAAGTAATTGGTAGTATTGATGGAGATTTCATGGAAAAATTACATAAAGGCGATACCTTTGTTCTAGGGGGACGTGTTTATCAATTTAGATATGCTCGTGGTATGACTGTAACTGTTGTTCCTAGTGGTAGTACTCCTAGTATTCCTTCATGGGTTTCTGAACAATTACCATTATCTTATGATTTAGCAGTTTCTATCCAGAATTTCCGTTCTATGATGGATTGGAAGCTTTCTACGGATGTTCCAGAGGAGGATATTATCAAGTTTATAACAGATTATTTATATGTTGATAAGAATTCCGCAAATTCTATATATTACTACTTTGTAGAACAATTCCTCTATAGTGAAATTCCAACTAGAAATCGATTATTAATAGAATATTATACTGGTTTTGGTGGTAGAAAGTTTGTGGTATTTCATTCATTGTATGGTAGACGTGTGAATGATGCTCTTAGTCGTGCAGTAGCATATCTTATATCCCAACGTTATCATCATGATGTTATGATTAGTATTGATGATAATGGTTTTTATCTTAGTAGTGATTCTAAGATTGGGGGTGTTGAAGCTTTTGAAGAATTAAGTAGTGATAATTTAAGAGAAACGCTAGTTAAAGCTATTGATAAAACTGAAACGTTAGCTAGTCGTTTTCGTGATTGTGCTAATAGGTCTTTAATGATTTTACGTAGATATAAGGGGCGTGAGAAAAGTGTTGGACGTCAGCAGGTGACTAGTAAGATTTTACTTAATTTTGTAAAAGAGATTGATGACCATTTTGCTATTCTTGACGAGGCTCGTCGTGAGGTTATGGAGGATTATATGGATGTTTCTCATGCTGAAGATGTTTTACGGGATATTGAATCTGGTAAAATTGTAATAAAAACTGTTAATACCGTAATTCCTACGCCTTTTGCTTTTAATCTTGTTTCTAGAGGCTATTTAGATGTACTTAAATATGAGGATAGATCGGAATTTATTAAACGTATGCATGAAGCTATTATTAATAAAATAAAAGATAAGAAGAGATTAAATAAGTCCAATTAAGTTTAATTTTTTCTTTAATAAATATGAATATAATAATTAATCATTATAAATTAGATAAATTACATGAAAAATAAATAAAAAGTAAGACATATTAATTCAAATAGAATGATAAATAATTTAGGATATGAAGATGTTTAAATAATAATAAGTTATAGAATAGCTTATGTTATAATTAAACTGCAAATATAATTAAAATATAAAAAATACATTATTAAATAAGCCAAATAATCATCATGTTTAATAATGATAAAAAGAGAATAGTTTAAATAGTACTTTAACATAATTATTATATAACAAAAAGAAATTTTTGTTAACCCAATTAATTATTATCCACCATATAATAATTAATAAAGAAATAGTTCAGAATATGTTATAGACATGTTTTCATCTATTGAACAATTTAAATAGTTATTTCATTAAAAAAAATATCTTATTACATCAATATGAGAAATTATTAATTTAAACGTAATATCAGCATAGAATACGTTAATTATTGTATTAATTATCCTAGAATAACATAGAAACTAATCAAATAATACCTACTTAAGGAAACATTCTTCATAATAAAATATAAGAAATATTCTTCACAAAAAATGATTTTTAGTTTCTATTTCGGAAAGAGAAATTTTTTTAGATAATGATAGATCATGTTATCATTCTCATTTTTTTATATTTTTTTATAAAAAAATATATCCCTACATTTTTTTAAAATTATATTATTTCAAAGAATAATTGATAAAAACAAAAGCTAATTTTATAAACTTCTACAAAACTTTAAAATAAATATATTACCCAATATTATATTAGTAATAATCTATATTTTAAAATAGGAGGGAGAATATGAATCTAGACAATAATGAAATATTTGAAGAGATGTATGTTAAAGATAAATACGCTCCCTACACTGAAATAGAAGAAATATCCCATGGAAAAGAACTTCTAATAAAAAAACCATATAGAAACGTTATTAAACTTAAATGTTATGAGATAATTCCTGGAGTAATAACAGTAAAAGATCATACTGACCTTATGGAAAGATATACAAATCAAGACCATATTTTTGAATATAAACACCCTGAGAATATACTAGTAATAACCTATGTTACAACAGGTAGATGTCAGATTCCTATTGGTGATGATAAATACGTGTTTGCGAAAGAAGGGGACATGAACATGTATATTAAATCAGAAAATCCTAATGCTATTGATTTTATAGGAGAATCACAATTTATTCATATAATTATTAACAAAGAACTAATTACTAAACAAGTTCAAGGATATACAAAAGAATATGTTAAAATGATTAATAGATTATATGATATATCTGACGTATATCGTAACGTAATATTTGAACCTGATGAAGATATAAAAACAGTCATCCACCAGATGCAGAAGTACCAAAATAAGAAAAGGAGAATTAATAATAATAATTATGAAAGATTAAAAATATTAGAATTAATAATTCTACTATATGAATTTAACATACATGATGAAAAATATTCTAGAAATGTCTACTCAGATGTTCAAATTAGAGTAGTTAGAAAAATAAAAAATACATTATCTCGTGATATTGCAAGCTACATTTCATTAGACGTTCTATCGGCAACATATGGTATTAATTTAACAACTATGAAAAATTGTTTTAAAGACATGTATGGTAAACCATTATATAAATGGTACAGGGAATATAAATTCCAAAGAGCAACAGATCTAATTAAAAATACCACTTATCCAATATCAAAAATTGCTAATATGGTGGGATATAAAAGTAGCAGTAAATTTTCTAAAGCATTCAAGACAGAAATGGGTGTATTACCTTCAAGTTATCGTAAAAAGAAGAACAAAAAATAGAATAACATCCTCTTCCTTAAACACTTCTTTTATAAACTAACAGAAACTTTTTTTTTCAATAACAATTCAAATTATATTTAAATTAATAAAGAACAAGTATAAAAAGAGAATAAAACGCTGATATTTTATTCATTAAACTAATAAACTATTAAAAACATATAATATGTATATAATTATTTTAATATTGAATTAAACAAAAAAGGAGATATGATGAATTATTTATTAATACTACTTATATTTATATATGTAGCATTAATGCTTATAGTTGGATATGTTGCGTGGAAACGTACAAACAGCAAAGAAGATTATCTTGTTGCTGGAAGACAAACAAATTCATATATTATGGCTCTAAGTTATGGTGCTACATTTATCAGTACCTCTGCAATTGTTGGTTTTGGAGGATTAGCCGGAACAAACGGTCTTGGAATACTCTGGTTAGTATTTTTAAACATTGCAGTTGGAATATTCTTAGCATTTGCAGTATTTGGTAAAAAAACTCGTAAAATGGGTCAATATTTAAATGCATTGACTTTTCCCGAATTTTTATCTAAGAGATTTAACAGTAAATTTATACAATATTTTAGTGGACTTCTAATTTTCTGTGCCATGCCAATATATGCCGCTAGTGTACTTATTGGTGCAGCACGTTTTGCAGAAACAACAATTAACATTGACTTTAACATAGCCATCATTGTATTAGCAGTTCTAATAGGATTCTATGTTATTTATGGTGGTATAAAAGGTGTAATGTATACTGACGCATTACAAGGTTCTATTATGTTTATTGGAATGTTAATATTACTTATCAGTATATATTGGATGCTTGGAGGAGTTACACATGCTCATCAACTATTAACTAATATGGCACCTTTATTCCCTGAATCCTCAAAGATTACAGGAGCAACTGGTTGGACCACGTTCCCTGTGACGGGCAGTGTGTTCTGGTGGAATTTAGTAACATCTATCATTCTAGGTGTAGGTATCGGTGCAATAGCACAACCACAATTAGCTGTCAGATTCATGACTGTTGAAAGTAATAAAGAGTTAAACCGTGCTATTCTTGTTGGTGGTATATTTATATTTGTAGCAACATTTTCAGCATATGTTGTTGGAGCATTATCTAATGTATATTTCTATCAGACGTCAGGACAACTAGCTATACAGGCTGCTGGTGGAAATGTAGATAAAATTATTCCTACATTTATTAACAGTGCTATGCCTACATGGTTTACATATATATTCCTATTAACACTGCTTTCTGCAGCTATGAGTACTATTAGTACACAATTCCATGTTCAGGGAACATCCATTGCATATGATGTTTATGGTTCACTTAAAGAGCATAAACAAAAATATACATTAACTGTTACACGTTTAGGTATATTAATAGCAATCATTATTGCTGTTGTATTAGCATATATCCTACCATCAAACATTGTTGCTCAGGGAACTACTATATTCTTCGGAATATGTGCAGCCGCATTTTTACCAGTTTACATATGTGCTTTATTCTGGAAACGTACAACAAGAGAAGGCGCTATTGCAGGTCTTATTAGTGGAACAGCAATCAGTTTATTCTGTCTGATTTTCACTCATAAAAAAGAAGCTGCAGGGCTTGGTATTTGCAAACTATTAACTGGCCAAACAGTATTATTTAGTAGTATGCCATGGCCTTATGTTGATCCAATGGTTATTGCATTACCATTATCATTTATTATTACAATAGCTGTATCTTTATTAACTAAAAATAGTAATGAAGATAATAAAGCTATTGATAAAATGTTTGCTGAAGGTGATGCTAAATGATTGAAATATTAGGTCTTACTGATCCTATAATTATTTGTGCATATTTAAGTTGTATCCTGATAACAATTATATGTATTATTTACGGTGCAGTAAACTGGAATAATGATAACTAAATAACATGTATCCTCTCCCTATTAACTTTTTTTAGATATGTCTTTTTTAGCATATTTTTATTATAATTGGTTGAATTACACATATTTTACTAAAATAAGAATGTTTATTCACATATAGTGATATTTACAGCGTTATAATCCCAATTATGAGAATAAACTAACTTAAAACAGATATATATAAATAAATTCAACTAAATAAACATATAATGATAGAATAATAAGGTAAAATTATGTTATATGGAATTACAGATATTGGATCAAATACTATACGACTAAAAATATATCGATACGAAAACAATAAAGTACAAGAATTATTTTCAAAAAAGAAGACCGCTGGATTAATAGCATACCGTGAAAATGGTAACTTAAACGATGAAGGCATAGATATATTAATTTCTACCTTAAAAAAATTCAATAAATACATCAAAAATCTGAATGTGGATAAAAGTTGTTTCTTTGCAACCGCAAGTCTAAGAAATATTACTAATACTAAAGAAACACTAGATAAAGTAAAAAAAGAAACAGGAATCAAGATAAAAATACTATCCAGCCAACAAGAAGCAGAGTTAAGCTTTATATCAGTGAAAAATGATGAATTGGAAAATAAAGAAGGAGTATTGATTGATGTAGGTGGTGGAAGTTCTGAAATAACAATATTTGAAAAATGGAAACCAGTAGATGAAACCAGTTTACCTATTGGATCACTCTACTGCTATGAAGAATATGTTTCACAAATGCTTCCAACAAAAGAAGAACGTGCAAAAATTGAAGAACGTGTATTGGATGAATTAAAAAAATCAGGAATAAAACAATACAACAAAAAATGCCTATATGGAGTTGGAGGTACTGTCCGTACCATAAAAAAATTACTAGAACATCTAGAAATAAAAACTAACAAAAACAAAGTAATGCCTATAAACTTACTAGACCAACTTCTTGATGAATTAAATGAAAACACCAAGGAATGCTATAATAAAATACTTAAAGTAAAACCTGACCGTATCCACACAATAGTACCAGGTATACTTATTGTAAAAACAATATCAAACTACTTCAATGTAGAACAAATACATGTAACACAAGACTCACTACGAGAGGGCGTACTATATTCATTAATAAAAAATGAGGAGATATAATGAAAAAAAGAGACTACTCATATACACAAAATAGGGAATTATCATGGCTAAAATTTGATGATCGTGTATTATTAGAAGCAGAAGATAACACAGTACCAGTACTAGAAAGAATAAACTTCATATCTATATTCAACAGTAACCTTGATGAATTTTATATGATTAGATGTGGTAGTTTATACGATGTAACTCTTATTAATAAGAAAGACATAGACAATAAAACTGGAATGACTGCTCAAGAACAATTAGATAAAATTTTCGAATCAACACATCCATTATATGAGAAAAGAGATAAAATATACCAAAAAATACAGCATGAACTACGAAAGCATAGAATAATCAGACATAACTTTGACGAACTAAATAGTGTAACAAGAAAATACATAACACAATACTTCTATGAAAATGTTGCACCACTATTATCCCCTCAAATCATTGACACACATCACCCATTCCCTCACATGGCAAACAAGAAGTTATACGTCTACTGTATCCTTGAATATGCAGATAAAAAGAATAAGAAAAAAGAATTAATGGGATTAATACCAATACCACAAACATTACCAAAATATGTTAAATTCCCTGGAAGCATGGAATTCATATTAATGGAAGATTTAATATATGCATTTACAGAAAACATATTCACTAACTATCTAGTCAAATATAAAACCGTGACAGCAGTAACAAGAAACGCAGATATAAACCTTCAAAGCACACCTATAGATGAAGATGAAGATTACAGACACTTCATGAAGAACATTCTTAAAAAAAGGAAAAGATTATCACCGATACGACTTGAATTCTACCATGATAACACACCAAAATACACTAAAAAACTTAGACATGAATTAGGTCTAAAGAAGGAACAAGTATTCGTTACACAAACACCTATAAACCTGGATTATATAGGTGACTTCATAAAAGAACTACCTGATGCATTACGTGAAGAATTAACATTCCCTAAATTTGAATCACAAAGAAGTGGTAGTATAGATCCTAATACATCCATATTCAAACAATTAGATGAAAAAGATATATTACTATTCTACCCTTATCAAACAATGCAACACTTCCTAGACTTCTTAAAAGAAGCTGCTAATGATCCAGAAGTATTATCCATAAAAATAACATTATACAGGGTTGCAAAAACATCATCCGTAATAAAATACCTGCTAGAAGCACTTGACAATGATAAAGATGTAACCGTGTTAATCGAATTAAGAGCAAGATTTGATGAGAAAAACAATATTCATTATGCAGAACTTCTAGAAGAAGCAGGATGTCAAATATTATATGGATTTGAAGACTACAAAGTACATTCAAAAATATGTACAGTAACAAGAAAACATGATGGAGTAATAAAACAGTACACACAAATAGGAACCGGAAACTATAATGAAAAAACAGCAAAATTATATGTTGACTACTGTTACTTAACTTCTAATGAGGCACTTGGTGATGATGCAACAGAATTCTTCAAAAATCTCTCATTATCTAACCCAAGAGGTCACTATAACAAATTTTTAGTAGCTCCATCAAGCTTAAGAACAGGCATAATATCACTAATAGACAGGGAAATTGCTAAAGCAAAAAATAATCAGCCAGCAGAGATCATAATGAAAATGAACTCATTTACTGATAGAAAAATTATTGATAAGATTGCTGAGGCTTCCCAGAGCGGTGTTAAAATAAAAATGATTATTAGAGGTATTTGCTGTATTATTCCGGGATTAAAAAATAAAACAGATAATATTGAAATTAGAGGTATTGTTGGAAGATATCTTGAACATTCAAGAATATATGCATTTGGTACTGGAGATGATAGATTACTATACATATCCAGTGCTGATATGATGACAAGAAATACTTCAAAACGTGTTGAAATTGCATGCCCTATTGAAGATAAAAGAATTAAAGAAAGAATTCTAGAAGATCTTGAAGTAATGTTACATGATGATATTAAAGGTCGTAGAATCAATAGTAACGGTGACTACGAGCATATTCAACAATCCAGACATACTAATGCACAAGAATTCTTCCAGGAAAGAGCAATTAAAGAAAGTGAAGAACTCGAGAGAAAAGAAGAACTTGAAAAAGAAGCAATTAATAAAAAAGAAGAACAGGAGAATAAACATAAAGGATTCTTTGATAAAATTAAAGAATTATTCTCTTAGACAAAACAAGATATGAATCTAATATAACATCACCACCTCCCTAATTATTTTTTCTAAATTATTATCTTTTTTTTACACATATTTTCCTTATAAATAATTTAATAAGAATAAAGGGATATAAATAGAAGCATGAATAGATTACATTCAATACTTAAAAATGAGGTTACAGGCTGGAATACATGGGAGATATCATGGCTATTATGTGCAACCCTTTTTATCATCATATTGTCTATTCAAACAAATAATGAAATTATAGGCATAATTGCTGCTGTTACAGGTGTAATATCAGTAATATGCTCTGGAAAAGGAAAATTATCCGGATTTATATTTGGTATTGTGAATGCAATTTTATATGCAGTAATTGCATATAATACCCGATATTATGGAGAAATGTCATTAAATATCTTATATTACATTCCAATACAGGTATATGGTTTGTATTCATGGAATAAGAATATGAATCCTGAGACTAATGAAGTTTATAAGAGACGTATGACCAATAAAGAAAGATGTATACTCTTATTAATACTGGTTGTTACTACTGTTTTCTTTGGATTGATATTAACTAGTTTACATGGAAATAATCCATTTATTGATGCACTTAGTAGTTTGTTATCCGTAGTTACCATGTATATTGCTGTTAAACGTTTCATGGAACAATGGATTTTATGGATTGTTGCAAATTCTGTAAAATTAATACTGTGGATAATACCATTAATGCAAGGAGCAGGTAATACTGCTATTATGTTAATGTCTCTTATATATCTAATTAACTCATTTATAATGTTTTTCAAATGGAGAAATGAAGTAAATAATAATATAAAATGACAAAATAATTAATTAAAATAATTTAGGAGAAGATATACATGCCAGCAATAACAATAGAAGGACCAAAAGCAACAAAAGAAGCAAAAAAAGAAATTATTGAAAAAGTATCAAAAGACGTAGCAGAAGCTTACGGACTTCCAGTTCAATCAATTGTTATAACAATACATGAATGTGAACAAGATAACGTTGGAGTAGGTGGAAAACAATTATCAGAGATAGAACATTAAATTAATTAGATAAAATTTTCCCTCTCCAGAAAAAAATGATAATTTCATTAACCCACCTATTTTTTTTATATTATTTATCCCTGTAAAGAATAACACTAATATAACAATTAATTAACGAAAACTATTTTTTAAAATCAGTAATTTTTATACAAATTAGAATTATTTTATAATTAGAATTAGATAATAAATATTTAACTATATAAATGAGGGGGGTTAAAAAAGAATTGAGGAAACAGATCTATGCTGTTTCTTCAATTGCTTGTGTTGGACATGCTTCAGCACATACACCGCAACCTACACATTTTTCTGCGTCAATTACGTATGGAGTACCTTCAGAGATAGCATCCACTGGGCATGCGTTTACACATAATCCGCATCCTACACAAGTATCATTAATTTTATATGGATTTCCTGCCATATTTATCACCTTATTATATTATACATTAGTCATCCTATTCAAGTTAAACTAACATGGTTATTTATATTGTAGACTAAATATATATTTTTCCTATTTTAGAAAAACTTAAAAAAAGAATTAACAACTTAAAAAACAGAGGAAAACTGAATTATAACTATAAATAAGTACAGATCATTGAATTAGTTTATAAAAAATAGATATAATTACAAACATACAATTTATATTTATTAATATAATAAAATTTATAGAAAAAGAGATAGAGAAAAGAAAATCAATTCATTAATCTCCAATTGAAAAAATAGTTATGTTTTACAATTATAAATTAATTTATTAGAAAAATAGGGTTTATAGAAAAAATATTATAAAAAGGGTGAATGAAGTAATAATAAACTTCACAAATCCCTTTTTTACTTATTATAACAGTTCTTATTTATTTACTGTTTCATTACCACTATGTGCAGTATTATCTTTAACAGTATTATTTTCAAATATTGTTGTTTTATGTTTAATGTCAAAGATTGCTGATCCAGTTGTTGCTGTGTTACCGGTTATATTGTTTCCAGTGATTGTGGTGTTTGTTGCACGAGTATAAATTGCTCCACCATAGCTTGCAATATTACCTGTTAAGTTATTATCAGTTATTCTTGTATTAACTGCATTATAATTGTTGATTGCTCCACCATAGCTTTTTGCAATGTTACTATCAATCATGTTTCTGCTTATTGTGTTGTTGGTTCCTATGTTGAATATTGCTGCTCCACTAGCTGCTACACGGTTATTGTATATACTGTTAGAGTCTACAGTTATATTTGAACCTCTTAAGTATATTGTTCCGTATTGAGCTTGGTTGTCATGTATACTGTTACTTTCTATTGTTGTATTTCCTGCATTCCAGTTGTTAATTGCTCCTCCAATTGTTTTTGCAGTGTTGTATGCAATTGTGTTTGATCTGATGATTATATCTGTACCAAGGTTGTTTATTGCTGCTCCACTTCTTGCTTTGTTAGCTGTGAAGTCATTGTTTGTTATGTTATTGTTTTGTCCTATTACAAATACTGCTCCACCGCTTACTAGTGCAGTGTTACCTGTCATAGTGTTATTATCTAGTATTAGTGTTGTTCCACGGTAGTATATTGCTCCACCATAGTTTGCCTGGTTGCCATTGAACTGGTTGTCTGTTATTACTGTACCAGTAGCATCCCAGTTACTGATTGCTCCTCCTAGGGTTTTTGCAGTGTTATCTGTGAAAATGTTGTTTGTTATTTTAGTGTTTGCTCCGAGGTTGTATATTGCACCTGATGAAAGTGTTACATTGTTTTTGGTGAATGTATTGTTTGTTATTTCTGTGTTGTTTCCTCTGTTGTATATTGCTCCACCATATTTTGCTGTGTTGTTTGTGAATACGTTGTTTATTATTGTTGCGTTATTTGTATTATAGTTGTTGATTGCTCCACCATTTGTTCCTTTGTTGTTTATGAAAGTGTTTCCACTTATTATTGTATTATTTGCTCTGTTTAGGATGGTTGTATTTGTAAATCTGGTGAAGGTAATGTTTTCTATTGATACTGCTCCATTTTCTATGTTGAAACAATTTGTAGCATTATTATTTCCATCTAATACTGCGCTGTCACTCATTACTTTTATGGTTAAATTTTTATTAAATTTAACTGTGTTATTTATCACGTAATTTCCATTTAATATGTATATTAATGAATTATTGTATGAACTGTTCTGTATTGTGTTAAATGCGTATGTGTAAGTCCATGGTGTTTGTGGTGTTCTACCATTATTACTGCTTGAACCATTAACTGCTACATAGTATACTGGTCCGTAATATGTACCATTAGTGTAGTAGGTTATACCTGATGGTTCATAGTTTACATCGCCATTATAATTTACAGATATAATATTATTTCCAGCTTTTAATACGTTTACTGGTATAGTAGCACTAGCTGTGCCATTTACAATATCAGATGAGTAAGTGTTACCATTTACTATGATATTTACTACACCGCTTGTTACACTGTTACCATTAGCATCGGTTACTACAGTGTTTAACACTACAGCATCAGTTACTGCTCCATTATCAGGGTTTACTGTTACTGTTGTTTCTACTGGTTTAATATTGATTAATGTTGCTGCTTGTGAATTAAGACTTTCAGCATCACCTGCATAGTTTACTACTAGTATGTGTGCTCCTGCATTATTTAATGCGTAATCAATACTTGCAGTGTTATTAGCTACTGTTGCATTTCCTATTACTGTTCCATCAACTGTG
>CACZOU010000072.1 GCA_902782945.1 uncultured Methanobacteriaceae archaeon | reverse complement strand
ATTGTGTGTCTTTCCATCGGAAGTTTTGTCTGTTATCTTTTAATTTTTTTGCTGCGAATAATCCTGGCAAATTTATTCCTCCATTAATTTAATTTTATTTATTCTATTCAAAGTTTTAGTTTCACATGCACATATTACCTACTAGATGAAGAGAGTAAGTTTTAATGCTTTCATGCTATATTTCATCTAAATTTACGTGAAATTACTTCCACATACTTTTCATTATAGTTTTATAATTTTTGTATTAACTGAGTTCTAAGATTAAAAGATTAAAATAATGGTAATAATACCATAATCTGATAATCTTTTATTTAATCATAAATATGGTTATTTTATGATAATATCACTAATTTCAAATTGTCTTTTAGCAAATTGTCTGGCTCGCTGAATATTCTGACCATTTTTACCAATGGCAGCTCTCTTAGTCTTTGAGTCGACATCTAAGGTGGCGATTTTATTACCCTTAGCATCAGTTGAAAATTCTATTGAATTTATTGTTGCTGCTGATAATAAATTTCTTATAAATTCGCCGGGGTCGTCGGAGTGTTCTATTATTTCAACACTCCTATCTACAGATTTCTGCATCTTACCAATAGTACTTCCACGTTTTCCTATTGCTAAGCCCATGTCTCCTTTTTTTACCAAAAAAGTAACTTTATTATGTTCGTCATCTATGATACAGTCCTTAACAGTGGCACTAGTTATTGTTTCAAATAAACTTATGTATCTGATTTCGTTGGTTGTAAGTTTGACGGACATAGTATCAACTTATTCTTTTAACTCTAATATATTAGAGTCTCCAGGTTCTAGAACTACTAGAACTGTTACTGTGAATGGTTTACCACAGATTGAACCTAATTCTACACTAGAACCTTCAAAAGTGTATACTGGCATATCAGATAGTTTAGAATATGTTTCTATATCTTCTTTTACATCTTTTGGAGCATTAGCTGCGATTACAACGAGTTCTCCTTTTCCAAGTTTTATTGCTTGGGTTGATTTGTTGGATCCTAATATAACCTTACCAGTATCTACGGCTACACGTATCCCTCTTTCTATATCCATTTACTGCCTCCTAATTTTTATCTTTCATTACAACACCAACAGACCCAGTTCCATGGGGTATTGGCTGTCCAACAATGACATTCTCGATTATACCTGTGAGATTATCAGTTTCTCCACGTATACTAGCGTTAAGTAAGTGTTTACCAGTTTCCTCAAATGCTGCACGTGCAAGTACACTGGATTTTTCTCCACTAATACCATGTCTACCAATGGATTTTACAACACCATCAGCAGTCATCATATCAGCTACTAACATAATATGTCTTATGTCTACACTAAGTCCCTGTTCTTCCATGGTTGTGTATAACTCATGTATGATAGCATTACGTGCTGCTTCTATACCAAGAACTTTTTCAATCTCAAAGATATCGTTTGTTGTGGTTTTAACAATGTCTACACCATCAATTTTAAGAATAGCTCCAATATTAGAACCTTCTGTGTGTATTACCCATTCATTATGTTCATGACGGATAACTACTTTACCGATACCTTTAACACCACTAATCTGGAGATCTCTGACTTTATCAGCAAGTAATCTTAATTCTCGAATACCATGTTGAATTTTTTCATCATCTTTAGAAAATGTGGTTTTAAAACTCAGTAAATTATTATCTATATTTACTTGTTTAAAAGTTTTTTCAATTACACTAGTAACTTCTGAAAGTTCAAGTCTACGTTCTTCAAGTATATCTAAATCAATTTCAGCTGTAATTATATTATCCATATAGTTTACATTGAAATTTTTAATGACATCATTTAGTGTAATTTTACCAATTTTATTTCCCATTTTTCTGATGAATTCTTCATCATTTTTGTATTCATCTGTGAAGTATATGTCCATTGTAGGAGTTGCTATTTTCTTACGTGCATCTACTACTTCTATAAGTCTTGGAAGACCTAATGTTACGTTAAGCTCTACTACCCCTGCGTAGTGAAAAGTACGCATGGTCATCTGTGTACCCGGTTCTCCTACTGACTGAGCAGCTATTGTTCCTACTGATTCTCCAGGTTCTACTTCTTCACGTTCATATGCTTCTTTAACCTTTGAGACTAGTGTGTCTAGTTCATCATCGGTTAAATTGTTACGTTCACTTGCCTGAGCTATTTCTTCAACAAGTTTAATAGGGAAATAACTAGCGCCTTTTTCGTCTACTACTTTTTGTACTTGTTCTGTATCCATACTTGATTCTCCCCCTATTTACTGTTTGTACTAGATTCTAGTCTCATTTCTTCTATGAGTTTATCTAGGTTTGCAACTTGTCCATAATCACTTTTTGCTGGGTTAATTCCATCTTCTCCATATTTGAATTGGATGATTGCTCCCCTGTTATCTCTTACTGTACCATCTTCATGTACACTTAAGTCGTGAAGTGCGTTTACAAGACGTCTCTGCATGTAACCACTCTGTGCTGTACGAATAGCTGTATCTACTAATCCTTCACGTCCTCCCATTGCGTGGAAGAAGAATTCTAATGGATCTAATCCTTTCTTATAACTACTGTGTACAAAACCACTTGCTTTAGAACCTACATCTCCTTTATGGAAGTGAGGTAATGTTCTGTCAATGTAACCCCTGTTAATACGACCTCCACGAACAGCTTGCTGTCCTACACAGGTTGCAATCTGAGTTAAGTTTAACATTGAACCACGAGCACCAGTAAGTGCCATGATTACTGCACTGTTTGATGTTGTGAAGTAACGTTCTGCGATAACACCAGTGTTATCCCTTGCTTCTCCTAACACTTGCATGATTTTCATCTCAAGTGTTTCACGTAGACTACGTCCAGGTAATGCTTCTAGTTCATTGTTTTCATATGCTTCGATGAGTTGTTCCACTTTACGGTCAGATTTTTCAAGTAATTCTGCAATTCTGTCCTCTGCCTCTTTAGGAATTTCCTCATCTGCTGTTCCTGTGGTAAATCCTCTCTGCATTACACCACCAAAGATTGCTAGCTTAGTAGCATGGTCTAGGAAGTATCTTGCTGCATCAGATCCAAATTGTTTTACAATTGCATCTAATATTTTACCACTACCAGAACCGTATCCTTTATCATCTACTACTCCCTGTAGTAGCTGACCATTACTGATTACAACATATGCATCATATTCACAGTCTTTATGTTTACATTCCTCACAATTTCTACAAATCTCAGCCTTATATATTAAGTTAAGTTTGTCAGGTAATAGTAAACTGAATATTTCCTTACCCGTCCAATCTCTACCCTTAGGCTCTGGAAGTTCCATCTTAGACCTTTTAATAATCTGGAAAGCCTTATCCTCAGGATATGATGTAGCCTTGTTTGTAAGTAAATATGCACCGGTAATATGGTCGTGTAAAGCACCAATAATTGGTCCACCATAACGTGGTGATAGGATATGCTCCTGTACCTTCATAATATCATTTGCTTCAGCACGAGCCTCAGGGGTCTGGAATACGTGCATGTTCATCTCGTCACCATCAAAGTCAGCGTTGTATGGTGGACATACACATAAGTTTAACCTGAAGGTCTTGTATGGTAAAACTCTTACTTCGTGTGCCATCATGGACATACGGTGAAGTGAAGGTTGACGGTTGAATAATACTATATCACCATCAATAATATGTCTTTCAACAATATATCCTGGTTCAAGGTTTTCAATTACAGTATCCTTTGTCTCATCATATACTCTGATTTTACGTCCATCAGGTCTGATAATATAATTTGCACCTGGATGTACATCCGGACCATTACGGATGAATTTCTTCATCTCTTCCATGTTCCATTCAGTAACTGCTATAGGTACTGTTACCTCTTTAGCAATCATTTCCGGTACACCGACCTCGTTAATACTGAGGTTAGGATCTGGTGAAATTACAGTACGTGCTGAGAAGTTAACACGTTTACCAGCAAGGTTACTTCTGAATCTTCCCTCTTTACCTTTAAGACGTTGAGCTAATGTTTTTAAAGGTCTACCAGACCTATGTCTTGCAGGTGGAACTCCTGATGCTTCATTATCAAAGTAAGTTGTTACGTGGTATTGTAATAACTCCCATAAATCCTCAACAATTAACTGTGGAGCACCGGCTTCCATATTCTCTTTAAGCCTCTGGTTAATACGTAAGATATCAACTAGTTTGTGTGTAAGGTCATCCTCTGATCTTTCACCAGTTTCAAGTGTGATTGATGGTCTTACAGTTACAGGTGGTACTGGAAGAACAGTTAACACCATCCATTCAGGCCTTGCAACCTCCGGATTAATACCAATGTATATGTAATCCTCTTCAGGTATATTTTCTAATCTTTCACGTACCTCACTAGCTGTTAATTTATAATTACCTTCAACAAGTGAAATAGGCTTATCTATCTTAACTTCTATTTGTTCTTCACCACAGTATGGACATTTATCCTTCTTAGCTGCTAAATGGATTTGTTTAAGAATCTTAGAAATATCTTCACCATTTTGGATTCTTTCCTCAAGTTTCTCTTTGTACTCAACTTTCTCAGTATCAGTTAAGAGAACTCTTCCACATTTACGGCAAGTGGACCTTAATATTTTATGGATTGTATCAGCAAATCCAACGTGTATAACAGGTCTTGCAAAGTTAATATGTCCAAAGTGTCCCTGGCATTCTCCACCTTTAGAACCACATGTACGACATTTAAGTCCAGGGTCAATAACACCTAACCTTGGATCCATTAATCCAGCTTCTATTGGATAACCATCTTCATCATATGTATCTGGTGTTACAATCTTAGTTACAGACATCTTCCTAATAGTTTCAGGAGACATTAGACCAAAATCAATTTCAGATACTTTTTTAATTATTCCTTTCAAGTATTAATCCTCCTAGATACTTATGCTTTATCCTCTAATACGAGACTTGGAGATATACATAATGATTTTAATTCATCAAGTAATAATTTGAATGCATATGAAATTTCAACTGGGAATGTTTCTGTTTCACCACAGATAGCACAGTATGTTCTATCACGAATCTTATCTCTTACAGCTAATCCACCACATTCACCACAAATTAATGCTTCATACTTATCTGATTCATCAAGTAATCTTTCCTTCAATGACAATGCTGCACCGTGAGCAATGAGACAGTCACGTTCCATCTCACCAAACCTAAGTCCTCCTTCTCTTGCTCTACCTTCGGTAGGCTGACGTGTAAGAACCTGTACAGGACCTCTGCTTCTAGCATATACTTTGTCTGAAGTCATATGGTGTAATTTCTGGTAGTATGCTACTCCAATAAATATCTCTGCTCTGAAACGTTCACCTGTGATACCATTATATAATTGTTCACGACCATGAGTTTCAAAACCATTCTCTCTTAATAAACATTTAATTTCATCCTCAGGCATACCAGTAAATGGTGTACCATCAATACGTTGACCAATCATACAGCCAGCTTTACCAGCAAGCATCTCAATAATCTGTCCAATAGACATTCTTGATGGGATAGCGTGAGGGTTAATCATTAAATCAGGACACATACCTTCCTCATTAAACGGCATGTTTTCCTGTGGTACAATAAGACCGACTACACCTTTCTGACCGTGTCTTGAAGCGAACTTGTCACCATACTCAGGTTGTCTGTGGTCACGAACTTTAACCTTAGCTAGTTTACTACCTTCAATAGTCTCAGTTAGGATAACTTTATCTACAACACCATGTTCTCCATGACGTACAGTTACACTAGTTTCTCTTCTTCTTTCTGCAACGGTACCGAATTCGTCAACATCTTCAAGGAATCTTGGAGGTGATGTCTTACCAATTAATACATCTCCACTTTGAACAGGAACCTCAGGATTTATAAGACCGTCTTCGTCGAGATTCTTATATACTTCCTCAGACCTGTAACCTCTAACCATGCTCTCAGGGTATTCGAAGTGATCCTCTTGACCACCAGGATATCTTCTCTCAGATGCCTCGTAGGACCTGAAGAATGATGATCTACCAAGACCTCTTTCTAGTGAACCCTTACTCATAACAAGAGCGTCTTCCATGTTACACCCTTGGTATGATAAAATAGCTACTACAAAATTCTGACCAGATGGTCTTTTATCATATTCTGTAGAAACCATACTTTTTGTTTTAACAACAGGCATTTGTGGCTGATGTAACAGGTGTGCTCTTGTATCAGTTCTGAGATTATAGTTTGACACATATAATCCAAGAGCCTGCTTTGTCATACCTGCTTCCATAGTGTTCCTAGGAGAGGAGTTATGGTTAGCATAAGGAATAATACCAGCACAGATACCAAGCATAGTGGAAGGATCAATTTCTAAGTGAGTATGTTCAGGAGTAATATCTTCCTCAAACATTGCAATATAAGCATTCTCTTCCTCTTCTGCATCGATATACTCGATAATACCTTCATGGATAAGATCAAACCATTTCATCTCTCCTGAAGCTACTTTATCGATAATTTCATCTGTAAGTTTAGAAACACCATTCTCAACAATAACTAATGGTCTTCTAGCCCTTCCAGGATCAGTGAATATAAATATCTCATTATTATCCTCATAATAAGTGATGTTTAATTCATGAGTTAATTCATTAGATCGTCTTCTAGCCTTAACTTCCTTAACAAATGCTTCAGGTTCCTCTGTTGTTCCAATTAATTTACCATTTATATATACTTTAACTGTTACCATTATAAGTCTCCTTAAATACAATCCTTCAATTTTACTCTAAGTTATGATCTAATGGTGTGATGTAATCCATTGCCTTAATATCCTTCTCAATCTCCTTTAAAGGATAACCTTCAGAAATCTTAGTCACAATAGCAAGGTTCTTAACCAATCCACAGTTAGGTCCCTCAGGAGTTTCGTTAGGACAAATCTTACCAAACTGTGTAGGGTGTAAATCTCTTGCTTCAAAGTGAGGCTGACTTCTAGATAAAGGAGATACTACACGTTTAAGATGTGATAAAGTACCCATGTAACTAGTACGGTCGAGTAACTGACTAACACCAGCTCTACCACCAACCCAATTACCAGTAGCAATAGCGTGTTTAATATTCTCAGTTATAACATCACTTCTAACAGCCTGTTTAACAGATGGCTCCTTACCACGTGATAAACTTCTCTCTAACTGATAAGTCATATCCCTAGTTAAACTAGTGAAAGCAACTCTGAATAAGTCTTCCATAAGATCTCCGGATACTCTGAGTCTTTTATTAGCATAGTGGTCTTTATCGTGAGGTTCACGTTCACCATTAATAACTTGTAAAAGCATTTCAGTCATTTCAGCAAGATATACTGCTTTATCTATACGGTCTTCTGGATCTACTCCAACGTGAGGTAAAAGATATCTATCAATTACATCTTCTGCTCTCTTAATTCTGTACTCTTCAGTCATACCCCTAGCTACTTTGTTACCAATGTATTTAACAGCATCATATTTAGTATTGATACCAGTAGTCTGGATATCATCAATTAATAAGAATTGAGTATTAATATCATCAGATACACTGTTAACAAGATCTACATCTTTCTCAAATCCAAGAGCTCTTAATAATATTACAAGAGGTATTTCTCCTGGAACATAAGGGAATGAAATTCTGAGGAATACTCCTTTTTTATGTGGTTTTCTGTACTCTAAAGTAATTCTAGCACGGAATCCACTTTTAATTGATGTTACAACAGCTCTAGCTCTTCTATCAGCTTTATCTTTTTCACTTTGTTCTAAGATAATTTTGTTAGGAGCAATCTCCTCCATTGTAACAATAGCTCTTTCAGATCCATTTACGATAAAATATCCTCCAGGATCCTGTGGATCTTCACCCACTTTCTCTAATTCTGCATCGTTTAAGCCATATAAGTGACATGCTTTAGATTTAAGCATGACAGGTAACTCACCTATATATACTTTCTCCATCTCATAATCATCAGATTCACCTTTAACAAGAGCCATGTCAAGGTACATATGAGCAGAATAGTTAAGATTTCTTAACCTTGCCTCTGCAGGTTCAATAATACTTTTAGAACCATCTGCCTCTTTTATGAAAGGTTTAACTATTTCAACGTCACCCGTTTTAATAGTGTATTCACCATGATCCAAGGTAATTGGTTCAGTAATATCAACAATCTCCTGAATCTTATTATCAAGAAAATCATTGTATGACCTAATATGGTGGTCAACTATATCATATTCATCAAAAAATGAATCAACTAAAGGCCATGCATTTTTTGTCATATATCCATCTCCCATTTGAAAAAAATTCCATAAACAAATAGAAATTAATACACACTAATCATAATTTCATCTGGAATTCCTTTCTAAAAATTTTCAGTCAACTACACGATATTCAAATTAAAGTATTTCACTAATTATGTGAAACACTAATAAAAAATAAATGATTAACAGAGTATACTCTAAATACTACATAATATACATTAATCCATGAATTATCAACTACCACTTATAAGTGATGGTAATTAAGTAAATAGACAATAATACACAAACTAATACAATCAATTCTCCACAAGAATTAAATATCCTTGCCTCAACGAAAATGTAATATCAAATAAAATAATACTATATCATATCATAACCAAATGATAAGAGACAGTAAAAAAAAGAATTTACAAAAAAATCCATAATCAATAAAAAGTGTAACCAAATCCATAAAACAATCAGAAACATCCATAAAAAATCCAATAAAGATTCGAAATACACAATAAAACAACACATGTATTCATTGTAATTAATATAATTCAAAATCCTTACAGAAAATACTCATGAACTCCCATTATAATACCAATTCTAATTACAAATTTCCTCTCTTATGAATGATTAAATATTAATAAATCCTAAATTTACAAAAACCCATCACTTATCAAATAACAATAAAATAATCACGATTTACTTCAACAAAAAAGTAATAAAATTATTTAATTCAAATGAAGTTACGATAATCATTTACAGCATTATTAGACATCATTATAAATTTATTATTATATCGAATATCATCATATATTTTAACGTTATATTATCTGCCTAAAACGATAATAAAACTTTAAAACATCTTATTTCTTCATAATTAATTTTAGAATAAAACATTTAATTCTATCTAAAATAAATATACATAGAATTTCAAATCTAATAAAGGAAACATGATTTAAAATTTAATTCTATAAATTAATACGTATATTTTATGTATGTACCTCATCTAATAAAAACATATAGTTTTATATATAAGTGGTTTCTTTTATATACTCCCTATTAAAAAAAAGATAAAAACTCTATATTAGAAATAAAAAACTAATAAAAAAAAAGTTAATTGTTAAATCGTAATCATGATAAATTATTCTCTAACAACTCTATAAGCAACAAATATTCCTGCAGTTTCACTTTTTCTAGTAATTTTAATAATATCACCTAACTCAGCACCAATTGCCTTAACTACAGGATCAGTAGGTAATATTTTAGGAATTTGATCTACACGAACATTTAACTTATCAAGAACTTCTTCAGCTTCTTCATCAGATAATATTGTATGTTCTGGAACTAGATTATGTTGTAATATATCAACTTTCAAATTATATCCTCCAAATATGAATATTCACTATAAAAAAATTATCATTTAATTATTAATAATTTTACAAGTTATGATATAAATATTATTTGTATTCATTGAAAAATTAATTTTATAAAAAATAGTTAAATGATTTAAAATTCTAGCGGGCCCGACGGGATTTGAACCCGCGACCGCATGGTTAAGAGCCAGGCGCTCTCCCAGACTGAGCTACGAGCCCCTATGTAAAAATATTATCAATTTTAACAACATGTAATATTGCTGTAATTAATAATAATAATCAAAAATTAAGTTAAAATATTAGCGGGCCCGACGGGAGTTGAACCCGCGACCGCCTGGTTAAAAGCCAGGCGCTCTCCCAGACTGAGCTACGAGCCCCTATGTAAACGCCGTGGCCGGGATTTGAACCCGAGTCGCAGGCTCGACAGGCCTGCATGATAGCCTCTACACTACCACGGCATATTAAATATGTTATGCATTGTATTTTTCATATACAAAGCAACTAGTTTACTATTTAACTTTAATAGTATTTAAACTTAACTATCTTACATGTTATAAGATAAAGTAAAATTTATAATTAATAAAATTATAAAGGTATCCCGTCTGCCGGACTTGAACCAGCAACATTCGGATCTACAGTCCGATGCTCTGCCAAATTGAGCTAAGACGGGTAAATATGGGACCGCCCGGATTTGAACCGGAGTCTCAGGCTCCCAAAGCCCAAAGGATCGACCAAGCTACCCTACGGTCCCACGTAAAATTTAGAGCCCCAGGGGGGAATTGAACCCCCGACCGCTTGATTACAAGTCAAGCGCTCCACCAGACTGAGCTACTGAGGCATCTAAAGTATTTAACACTATATCGTATAAAGTGTTAAGAGCTATTAATTATTTTAGTTAACCATAGTATATAAATGTTACTGTTTGATTAAATCAAATAATAAAAAATCCCTTAAAAAAGATATAAAAAGAAAAAAATAACAATAATACCTCAGAAAATTCTGAAAAAATTATTTAATTCTTATTTAATTTAGCAGAATCAATTAAAGCTTTTACAGCAGGTAATTCTTCACCAGCAATGAGATTTATACTTGCTCCACCACCACTACTAATATGAGTAATATCATCATCTAAATCCATATTACTTGCAGCAGCTGCTAAATGTCCTCCACCAATTATAGAAAATCCCTTTGATTCAGCCATAGTGTTTAATAAAGATTCTGTTCCTAATTCAAATCCTTCTTTCTCAAAGACTCCTGCTGGTCCATTTGCAAATAATGTTTTTGCTAATAGGATTTTTTGATTATATATTTCAATTGTTTTACTACCTATATCATATATTGGTAAATTAGGAATATTATCAATAGGATATTCTACTCTTTTATCATCTTCGAGAATAGCTAAATCTACAGGCAATATAATTTTATCAGAGTAATCTTTTAGTAAATCTTTTGCTATATTAATATACTCTTCAAATCCTCTCTCTATAATGAAATTATAATTATATTCTTTTAAGTCAATTCCTTTAGCTACTAAAAATATATTAGCTACTAAACCTGTTGTTAATATATAATCAGCACTATCAGTTTTTAATGCATTAGCCATTACATTAATAGAATCATCTGCTTTAATTCCTCCAAGTACATATACTCTTGGTTCTTTAGCATTATCTAATATTCCATATAATGAGTTTAGTTCTAGTTCCATTACTCTTCCAGCAACTGCTGGTAGAACTTTAGCAAATCCTATTATGGATGTTTGAGATCTGTGTGCTGTTGCAAATGCATCATTTACAAAATAATCTGCTAGTGGTGCTAATGTTTTTACCATATATGTATTACTTTGTTCTTCTGGTGTTAATTTTGGCATTTCCTCTGAGTAGAATCTTACATTCTCTAATAATGCTATTTCTCCATTTACCATGTTTTTGATTATATCCTGTGCTTGCCTTGAGAATATTGAGTCAACGTATTGTACTTCTTTTCCTAGAATATTGGATAGTGCTAATGCATGTTGTTTAAGTGGTGTGAAATCTGATTTTCCAGGCCTACTTTGATGTGCTAATATTACTACTTTTGCTCCTTTCTCTGATAATTCCTTGATTGTTTTTGAATGTAGAACTAATCTAGTATCATCTAATAAATCACCACTTAATGGATCTACTGGAGAATTGATATCCACTCTTAGTAGTACTGTTTTTCCTTCAAAATCAAAATCATCTATTGTATTAAATTTATAATCCATGTAAAATAACCCCTAATATTCAATAGACTAGTTGGTTTAGATTAAACTTACTAAATCTATTAATGCTTGTTTCTGATCATCAGCTTTAATAATTCCTGAAGCTAAAAGAACTCCTTCAGCACCAAGTTCTAAAGCTGCTTTCATGTCTTCACCTGTTGATATTCCAGCTCCACATAGTACTGGAATATTATTGTTGATTTTATGTATTTCTTCCACTGTTTTTTCAACAACTTCAGGACTTGCTTTAGATACTGGTATTCCTGTACCTATTAATTCTGGTGGTTCAATAGCTATATAATCTGGATTAAAAGATGCGGCTGCAGCACTTGTTTTTACGTTATTAGTGCATAATACACTTGTTAAATTAAGTTGTTTTGATTTTTCTACTATTGCATCTATGTCTGCGAGTGTTAATCTCTGTTCTGAATGATTGATTAAGGTACCTGTTATTCCTGTTTCTTTAAGTGCTTCAGGTAATGTAGAGCCTGTGTGTCCTCCTGGTGTTATATTATCTATATGTTGAGAATATACTGGAATATCTACTGCTTCAATAATTGGATATAAATCAACTGCTTGTGGTGCAATTGCCATATTTACACCTGTTTCATCACTTGCTTCTTGAACATATTGTGATAACGTTACTGCATTCTTACCTGTTGATTCTGCATATGTTTTATAATTTAGTATTATTATTGGTGTTTCCTTTTTAGTCATAAAATTACCTACTAATCAAAAAAGTTAATTTCTATATTATATATTACATAGAAATTCTATTACTTGTTAATATATTATATCTTAATTATTATTATAGTAATTTAATTTAATAGGATGAGTTGAGGTATTTTTTTTAAATTATATTTTTATCTAAGAACTGACAAATATAGAAAGTAATATGTTAATTTCAGAAAAAAAACAAAAAGATTTAGAAAAGAAAGGTTATCGTTTTGCAGGAGATAAGTTACATGCTGCAAATAAGATATGTCATTGGACTAGAAAGAGTATAGTTGATGAAGGTACTTGTTATAAAGAACAATTTTATGGTATTAAAAGTCATAGATGTTTACAGATGTCACCTTCAGTCCCTTATTGTCAAAATAAATGCTTATTTTGTTGGAGAGATACTGAAATAACAAAAACATCATGGGATACTGATGATTATGATGATCCAAAAACTATAATAGAGGACTGTATTAACAATCAGAAGCAGTTGTTATGTGGATTTTTTGGTAATGAAAATGCTAATCCTAAAAAATTAGAAGAATGTGTTAAACCAAACAATGCTGCTCTAAGTCTTGCAGGTGAACCTTTATTATATCCTGAAATTAATCAGTTAATTGAAGAATTTCATAAACAGGATTTCACAACATTTCTTGTTAGTAACGGTGAATCTCCTGAAAAAATACAAGCTCTTGAAGACCATGAACCAACACAATTATATTTATCACTAGATGCACCTAATGAAGAAATATATCGTAAAGTATGTAAACCTCAAGTAAATAATAGTTGGCAAAAATTACAGGAAAGTATTGAATTATTATCTAGTATAGATACTAGAAAAGTTCTCAGAATAACTTCAGTAAAAAACTTGAATATGACACATGCTAGTGAATATGCTAAAATTATTGAAAATAGTGATATTGATTATGTTGAAATAAAAGCATACATGTTTGTGGGAGATTCTAGAAATAGACTTGAATGGGAGAATATGCCTAAAAGTGTAGACATCCAAAAATTTGCACAGGATGTAGCTAATGAAACTAGTATGGAAATTATAGATGAAGTAGAGAAAAGTAGAGTATTATTACTTGGTGATAAAAAACCACGTAAATATAATAACTAATAGGTTAATTATAATATTAGAGGTGAAAAATTATGTGGGGAAAAATAGTTGGTGTAGTAATTTTAATAATTATTGCAGTAGGATTATTTGTACCTGTAGGATCAATCACTAATACTGTAAGCAACGACAATAACACAAGTGACGTTGCTGTTACCTACGGAGAAACAACATATAATAATGGAAACTATAAAAATACAGTTGACCAATACTTCCAAGATAATGGAAACCTTGACTTAAACCATGTTAAACAAACAGTAATCACAGCAGATGATGTTAATAAAATATCCGGTGACATAAGTCATAAAACATATAATTCCAATCAAGTATTATCTTGTGCAATGGTTGACTTAAACACTAATGATGATATTCAAGTAGATGTTGATAAATCAAAAATTACCACAGTAACAGAAAGCATGTATAAATCTGCATTAAATTCTTCTGGTATAACTAAAGGTCATGTAATTGTAACATCACCAACAACAGCTACTGGTGAATCAGCACTTGCAGGTGTAATGAAATCATATGAAACAGCAACTGGTAAAGAAATTCCAAGTGATTTAAAAAACGCAGCAAACAATGAGATCTATACTGAAAGTCAAGTAGTAAACAACACTAATGCTAGTGCAGATGACGTTGCAAATCTTGTTTCACAGGCAAAAGAACAAGCAAGTCAACAAAACACAACTGATAATCAGACTATAACAAATATAGTAAATAATGTAGCAAGTAACAATAACATCAACCTATCAAACAATGATGTAAATCTCATAGTACAATCAGTATCACAGAGTCAGTCCGTGAAAGACCAAGCTACTGATTACCAATCACAGATATCTGATTATGTTGATAATAATGGTTCACAATCATTATTCCAACAATTATGGGAGATGCTACAATCATTAATAAATAATAATGGAAGTAGTAGTAATACTAACTACTCCAATTAACATTCTCCTCCTAAATAATTTTTTTTATAAGGTTCTTATTTTATCAATAATTTAATCTAAAAAAATAGTAGTTTTTATAATTTAATCTAAAAAAGTAGAAATGAAAAAATTAGTAAAAAAAATTAGGAATATGAATTATTTATAATTCATTTAAAATAGAAACAGCCTTTTTAGCTGCTCTTTCCATAGAAGTTTCGAAAGGTATATTATGTTCTCTTAATATTCTTTGACCTTCTTCTTCATTTGTACCAGTTAATCTAATAACCATAGGTACTTTAACTTCCATTTCATTAGCTACATCTACAACAGCATTAGCTACATCATCAGCCCTAGTGATACCACCGAGACAATTTAAGAAAATAACTTTAACATTAGGATTTTTAAGAACTAATTCTAATGCCTGTGTGATACTTTCCTCTGATGCTCCTCCACCAACATCTAAAAATGTAGCTGGTTCTCCACCATAATATTTTATTAAATCCATACCAGTTAATGTTAAACCTGCACCATTACCAATAACAGCAATGTTACCGTCAAGTTTTACATATGCAAATTTTTCATCTTTGAACTCATCGAATTCTTTGAGTTTTGTGTGTCTGAAGAATGCATCATCATCTATTGCCATCTTAGCATCTGCTGCAATGAATCCGTCAGTTGTTTTCATTAGTGGATTTATTTCTGCTACAGTTGCATCATATTCTTTAAAGACATTGTATAGTTTCCAAATGAAATTACCTACTTCAGAGATTTCACTTGTGTCTACTCCCATCTCTAATGCTATATTACGAGCTTGATATGGCATGAATTCCTCTAGTGGTTCAACATATTTTTTAACTATTTTTTCTGGTGTTTCTTTTGCTACTTGTTCAATGTCCATTCCACCAGCAGTACTTGCCATGATTAATGGTTTTTTAGCATCTCTATCTAGAATAATTGAAAGATAATATTCATTAATTTTATTTTCAACTTTTTCTTCTATGAGTACTTTTGTTACTCTTTCACCTTTGATTCTTTTTTGGAATAATTCTTCAGTACGTTCTGCTGCTTCTTCTGGAGTATCTGCAAATAATATTCCTCCAGCTTTTCCACGTCCACCAGATAATACTTGTGATTTTACAGCTACTGGTTTGTCCATTTTTTTAGCTATTTCTGCTGCTTCTTCAGGAGAGTGTGCTAAATGACTTTCTGGTACTTTGATGTTACCTCTTTTAAATATGTTTTTTGCTACGTATTCATGTATATTCATGGTTGAATCACCTACTCTTTGTTTACTATTTTTGTTCCAACTTCAAATGCTTTTAGGTTCATTTCTTCAGTTCCTTTAGGTACACTGTCGAGTATTGCTTTCTTAGCTGCTTCTTCAGAAATCATTCCTGTTATCTCTACAAATGACCCTAACATTACTATGTTGGCTACAATTTTTCGTCCTATTTTTTTATCAGCTGCGAATGTTGCTCTTGATTTATATAGAACTATGTTTCTTTCATTGATGATTTCTGATATTTCTTCTTCATGTACAAGATTAGGGTCTATAATTAAAGTTGCATTTTCCTGAATATCATCTATGTACTTCATTAATGCCTCGTGAGACATTGCTACAAATATTTTTGGATGTTCTACTTTCGGATAATCTATCTCTTCATCACTTATTACTACTTCTGTACGTGATGCTCCTCCTCTTGCTTCTGGACCATAGGATTGTGTTTGTACTGCATATTTTCCATCATATAATGATGCTGCTTTAGATATTACAATACCACACATTAATACTCCCTGTCCACCAAATCCAGCTATTCTTATATCAGTTCTCATATCTTAATCCCCCATATATGCTTTGTTAATATTTTCATCTGGGTCGATATCAGAGTGTTCTTTAATTACTTCTTCAATAGAATCTACGTATTCTTTTCTTGGTTTATTTACATAAATTCCAGTAATTATTTTTCCTTTTAATTCTTCAGAAGACATATCTTTTGCTTTTTCAATGGTAATAGTGTTTTCTTTAAACCAGTTAAGCATAGTAATTGGTGTTTTCATTTTATTTTTACGTCCATAATATGTTGGACATTGAGATACTACTTCTATGAATGAAAATCCCTTGTTTTCTAATCCTTGTTTGATTGCTTCTGATACTTGCATAGGTTGAGCTGTAGTATATTTTGCTACGAAAGAGGCTCCTGCTGCTTTTACTACTGCGGATATATTAAATGGTTGATCAGTAGATCCATATGGTGCAGTAGTTGCATAACTACCTTCAGGACTTGTTGGACTTATTTGACCTCCAGTCATACCATAAATATCATTATTTATACATACTACTGTTAAATCAATATTTCTACGTGCTGCATGAATTAAGTGATTTCCACCTATTGATGTTGCATCACCATCACCTGTAACTACAACAATATCCTGTTTTGGATTTGCTATTTTAAGACCAGTAGCATATGCTATTGCTCTACCGTGTGTTGTATGTAATGAATCACATTTCACATATCCAGGTATTCTTGAAGAACATCCGATACCTGATACCATACTAATATTATCAAATGATTTATCAGATAATTCTATTGCATTGAATATAGTGTTTAGTACAACACCGTTTCCACATCCTGGACAAAATATATGAGGTAATCTTTCCTGCCTTAAATATTTCATAAATCTATGAGGGTGTTCTAAAGTTTTATCCATAATTATTAATCCTCCATGATTTTATTTAATATTTCAGATGGTGTATGTAATGCTCCACCAATCTTTGGAAGTAATTCTACTTTTGCATGTTTACCTAATACTCTGTCTACTTCAAGATATACTTGTCCTAAATTTAATTCAGGTACTATTATTCTGTTAGCATTCTTTGTTAATTCAAGTAATTTCTCAGCTGGGAATGGCCATACTACACCAAGCTTAATATATCCTACTTTTAATCCTTTTTCTCTTGCTTGTTTTACTGCTGTTAATGCAGATCTTGATGGAATTCCATAACTTAATACAATTGTATCTGCGTCATCAATAAATTTTGCATCAATAATTGACATTTCACTGCTATTTTTTAGGATTTTATTACATAACCTGGTAACTAATTCAGTATGTACATCAGCATCATCAGTATTAGGATATCCCCTTTTATCATGTGTTAATCCAGTGACATGAATATTAAAACCTTGTCCAAAGGAAGGCATAGGTGCAGTACCATATTTTGGTGCATCATAAGGAAGATATACTCCGTCAGGTTTTTCAGGCATTGTTCTTGGAACAATTTCTACCTTTTCAGGTACAATAATCTTTTCTCTCATGTGTCCAACAATTTCATCACCCATTACAAATACAGGACATCTGTACTGTTCAGCTAAGTTAAATGCTTTAACAGTATAATCAAAACACTCCTGTACTGATGAAGGTGCTAATGATATTGTTTCATAATCCCCATGAGCTCCCCAACGTGATTGCATCATATCAGCTTGTGCAGATCTTGTTGGTTGTCCCGTAGATGGTGCACCTCTTTGCATGTTAATAATAACTATTGGTGTTTCAGTCATTGCTGCATAACCAATATTTTCTTGCATTAATGATATTCCAGGACCACTTGTAGCAGTAACTACTTTTTGACCACCCCAAGAAGCACCTATTATTGCACCAACAGCTGAAATTTCATCTTCCATTTGAACAAAGTGTCCTCCTACTGTTGGTAATTTTTTTGACATGATTTCAGCAATTTCAGTTGATGGAGTGATTGGGTAACCTGCAAAGAATCTGCATCCTGCAGCTAATGCTCCAAGTGCACAAGCTTCATTACCCTGTACAAAATATTTTTCATCTGCCATGTTTAATCAGCCTCTATTGAAATTACTTGATCAGGACACATTAAAGTGCATAATTGACATTTGACACATTTTGTACTATCTGGAATAGGTACATGTACACCCTTTAAATTTAATTTTTTAGATGGAGTGTAAACATCTCTAGGACAAATATCTATACAAATATAGCATCCCTTACATAACTCTTCATTTATGTATATCATAGTATTACCTTTTGATTATTAAGTAAAAGTTCTGATATTTTATTTTTACTCCTTATTAGTAAATTAATAACCATACTTTCCTTAATTATTTAATAAAATTGTAAGTCATTATCATGAAATCTAAAATAATAAAATTATCATTATACTTTATTCATGATTTGATGAATAAAATTAATTTAAACATCCATATTCTCACATTAACATTATATTTGTTTGTTATCTTATTAATAATATTGTTAAATATACACAATATTTAGAGATAATATAAGAAAAAGTATAATAAAACAAAATAAAAGATAAACATATTTTAAATAAAAATCTTAAACACTATACAATTAATTACCAGATATTTAAAAATATGAAAAATAACTAAAAAGAATATAAAAAATCATTACAAATTATAATATTACTTATTCAAATATTATATCCTGTTAAAAAAGAAAAAAAGAAAAAAACATCTTAAAAATAATTATAACAGATCCGTAAAAAAACATGAAAATGAAAAATATACTAAAAAAAATATCACCAAAAAACATGTTTAAAAAATCAATATAAACTCCTTAATTTAAAAATTACTCCTCAATTTTCAGTTATATACTCATATTTATATAAAAACTATTTTAAATAAAAAATTAAGTTATAATAGTTACCAGTAGCTTAAAGTAAAGAAATCATAAAAACAAAAATCAACATTTCAAAAACATACTTTTAAAAGTATGAAATTATGAAAAAATCAATAAAAACAAATGTTTGAAAAATAAAAACAAACATTAAATTCCATGAATATTCTAAGATATAAAAGATGAAATTAAAAAACAAAAAACAAAAATTGAAAAATAAATCAAAGTTTTATTAAAAAATAAACATGTCCAAAAAAATAAAAAACATCATTTCAAAAACAAAAATCAACAATTTTAATATAATACATTAACAGATATTAATATAAGAATGAGGGGTAATATGACTGAAAAATATGTACGAAAAACTATAAAACTAGACAAAGAATTATGGGACAAATTTCAGGAAAAAATAGAAGCAGAATATGGAACAACTTACAAACATACATCTGAAGAAATTGAAAAAGCAATCGAAAATTATACTAATGATGATCTAGAAGATATTGAGAAAACAAAAACAAAAATCAACAATTTAAAAAATGAAAACAAAGAAATTAATCTGGAACATGAAAATCTAAAAAAAGATTTTAAAAAACTTAATACATCTTATGATAAACTTAATAAAGAGTTAGAAACTCAAAGTACTCTAATCAATCAGCAGAAAAGTGATAATGATAGATTAAACAAAGAAAATAATGAATTACAAGAAAAAATTAAAGAAATGGAAAATAATCTAAAAAAGATAACTGAAAACAATAATAATCTAGAAAAAGAATTAAGAGATCTCAAAGAAAATAATAATAAACTCGAAGAAAAGTACATAGAACAGGTAGAAGAAACAAATAAACAAGTACAAGAGAATACTAAGATTAAAAATAAAAGAGAACATGCACAGGAACGTTTAAATAGAACCCAGGATGAATTAAACAACACATTAAAACGATTAGAAAAATATAGTTATGCTATAGGCCAGGTACAACATATGAGTTTTATTGATAGGCTATTTAACAGATTACCTGAACAAATAAAAGAATTACAAGCAGGATCTGATGAAGAAAATAATAATGAAAATTAAAAATAGAAAAAAGATTAATCTTTAATATACATTAAAGGATAATCCAAATCTTCCATATATGATATACATGTACATACTGATATTTCATTAATTTTAGTAGTGATTTGAATATTTAGCATATTCCCTTCAAGAGAAGTATAACCCATAGTTCCAGATGATTGTTTTATCAAATCTTTATTCAAAGAAACGTCTACATCAATAACTGCTGGTTGCAATAATATACTCTCTTCAATAGCATGTTCTAAACTGGAACATGTATCAATACTAACAGGTGTACCAACAAATTGATGATATAATGCACCCATACTTATACCACCTTCAAAAATTGCTCGTTCTCTATCTGATAAATTTTTAAAATAATCTTCTTCCAATCATCACACCTCTAATTATAAATTTATATAATAATCTAATCTAATTACTTGTTAAATTTACCCATCTTGGTGCATCATAAGTTGGTATTGTTATAATAAGATTATCCATATTAGATATAACATCATCTACTGAATCACGGGGTACTTCAACCATTATAATATAATCAACATCTAAATCACCTAAATTAGAAGTTCTTTCATAATTAGATAATCTATAACCATAATTATCTAATAGAAGATTTAATTGATTTTCATCAAGAGCACCTGCTGATTCAGATTCGAGAAGTTCTTGAATATCCATACTATTGGTTTGAGTTATGTTACGTGTATTTGGTGATTCACTAACTTCCATATTAGAATCTATGGACCCAGAATCTTTAGACCTTAAGATAGATACTACAATACAACCACCAACTAATTTATTAGTATCCGAGTTATTACTATACTCTTCATTATTTGACACATCAGTTACCTCAGAAGTTGAATCATTTTCAGAAGTGGTATTATTAAGAGAATTATTCTCATCATTATCCTGTGAATCTGTAGACATGTTTTGATTATTTTTATAAATATCTATAACATCACCCACGTTTAATAATCCGCTTGCTGCTTGTTTTCTATTAATACTCAAAGGTATTATAACAGAATCTACTCTTTCAATATGAGTATCTGCTAACTCATGAGCTGTTGATAAATTAATATATTCACTTGCATTTTTTACGGACATTATGTCCGCTGTATCATTTACATTTACTTGAACTCTATCATATTTATCCTTATATTGATTTATTTGATCAAGTAATTCATTTTTTAAAATAGGATATGCCATTGAATCTACATCAATTGAATCTACTTCTTCCACTGAATTTGCCGAATTTATTCTTGAAATAATAGCTTGTTTTGAAGAACTATCTGTCATGTTATCTTTAAATAAAGAATTAACTTCATTAATTTTTATATTTTTCTCATTCTGTATTTCTTCCATGTTTGGACTGAGAATTAGAAAATAATATCCTATAGAGAAGATGATAATTACTATAAGAAAAAGTACAACTCCACCTATTATTAATTCCTTATTTTGTTGTTCTTCAAAGTATCGGGTATGTCTTTTATGCAGTGTTTTTTTATTAGATGTATTTTCATTTTCCAATGCATCTTTTAATTGTTGATAATACTGTTTATAATCAAAATTCAATAAATCTTTTAATTTTTTCATAATATTTTTTTTGTATGTGTTATAATGAATACATGAAAAAATTAGTTATATTAAAATACAATATTTTAAAAAAAATAGAAAAGAAAGGAAATATTATTTTCTTTTAAATAAATTACCTGATGATTTAGATGTTCTATTTCCTACATCTCTGAAAACACTTAATCTATCTTGAATATTTCTTATTTGTGTTTCTGAGAAAAGTCCGTAGATAATTGTTCCGAAGATGTAAAGTAATGAAGCTAATAATAGTAGGTATGATGGTATGTATGCAAAGTATCTGTTTATTCCAGGTATTAAACATATTATCATAAATACTGCAACTATACCTATTACTCTTTTATCACTTACTTTTGGATATGGTAACTGTGAAATCATTAGTATTGATATTATTATCATGAGTATTGATAGTACATATACATCGTATACTGATGATAATAATAGTGCTGCTAAAGTGAATGAGGTTACAGGTATTGGTAAACCTACAAATGTTCTTGTCGGACCTCTTTGATCTATAAGCATCGTATTATAACGGGTTAATCTTAATAATCCACAAAGTAAAACTATAGCACATGGTATTATTATCCAGTATGTTGGTGCTGTTGCATATAATATTACAGCAGGTGCTACTCCAAAAGAAATCACATCTGCTAAAGAATCTATATTTTCTCCAAATACAGAATCTAATTGTGTTCTGTTAAATCTTCTTGCTAATGGTCCATCAATGCTATCAAAAATTACTGCTAATAATAATAGCTGTGCTGCTACTACATCATTTCCAATAAAAATAGCAAATATAGAACCTAAACCAGATAATGCATTACCCATAGATGCAATATCTGCTATAGTAATCATTTTAAATATATTGCCATCCATCTAAATCATTTCCCTTTTTTTGAATTATATAAAATGTTTATTGGTTTTAATAATTATTTATTATGTTTTATATTTGCCTTCTTTTCTAAATATGTGTTATTCATAATATTTTTTTTAGTATGTAAATATAACTAACAACATATATTCATATACTTTAAACATTGTTTAATCTAATATATAAATTTATTATAAATTAATAAGTATAAAGATAAATGAATAATAATACTGAAAGAATACTTGAATAATAAATAACATATAATAATACAAAAATAAAACAAGGAAACAACAATATGACAGATGATGAAAACAAATTAGTATTAGGAATAGATGAAGCAGGAAGAGGCTCAGTAATAGGACCCCTAGTAATAGGTGGTGTTCTCATGCCAAAGAAAAAAATACGATTCCTAAAACGAATAGGTGTTAAAGATTCCAAAAAATTAACCCATAAAAAAAGATCTGTTCTATCAAGAAAAATAAAAAAAATAACGCAATTTCAAACAGTTCAAATAACAGCCCAAGAAATAGACCAACAAAGACAAGATGGAATAAACTTAAACCAAATAGAAACAATAGGTATGGAATCAATAATAACCCAAATGAATCCGGATATATGTTATATTGATTGCATAGATGTTAATGAAAATAGATTTCATGATAAAATACAAGAAAAAAATCCCAACATTGAAATAATAACAGAACATAAAGCAGATGACACCTACAAAATAGTATCAGCAGCATCAATAATAGCAAAAGTAGAAAGAGATAAACAAATAGCAATCATAAAAAATGAATATGGTCCTGTTGGATCAGGATATCCTAGTGATAGAAAAACAATAGACTACCTAAAAACTATTGAAAATGGAGAATATCCACCAATAGTTAGAAAAACATGGAATACTATAAAAAATCTTGAAAAAAATGAATAAAAAATAAAATATTCATATACTCAAATCACAAAAATCCTGAAATTTATATAATAAAAAAAGCAAAATAAATAATATATAATAATGAATTTTTAATTTTAGTTATTACAATAAACAAGTTCAAAAAAAAGGAGTAAATTAAATGGACATTATAGGCATCATAGGTTCTACATTGAATGACGTCATATCCATGTTCCAAAGTGGGGGAGTAATAGTATATATCCTCACAATAATTGGTTTATATGGTTTATTTCTTGCAATTGAAAAAATATTATACTTACGCAGAGCTTCAAAAATAGATTTATCAGAGTTAATGATTATAGTAAATGAATCAATGGCTCATGGAGGATCTTTAGAAGCACTACGTGCAATTGGTAACTATAAAACACCTATATCTCGTATAATATCTGAAGCACTTAAAATAGGTTACAGAAGTAAATCCGAAGTAGAAGATAATATGGAACAAGTATTCATCGTTGAAATGAGTAAAATGATGAGTGGTCTTTCTACAATACAAACAATTATTGAAATAGCTCCACTGATAGGATTAATAGGAACTGTTATAGGAATGTGGTATACATTCAAACAGTTAGGAATAAATAGTGATATCACTCTTATGGCAAATGGTATTTACATTGCAATCATTACAACAATTTTTGGATTAGCAGTAGCAATCATTCTACTACCATTATACATGTACATTAAGAGTATGATAGAAACTCAACTAGATAATATTGAAATTGCTAAAAAAATGAGTAATTGGAGATCTGCTGAGATGAAAATATGGATAGAATCCGATAAAGAAGAAGTAATTGAAGCATTACAAGAATCTCCCGGTATTATCAAAGTTAAAGAAATAGATGATGATCAAGCCAATCTTAAAATTGACCTCAAACCAAATATGCTAGAAAAAGGTATTAAAACAATTATTAGAGAACGTTCTGATACATCAAATAGAATTGTAGAGAGTAAATTAAAACAATAAATACAGAACAAGGAGATATCCTAATGGCAATAGACACTAAACGATATAAGGACAGAATAGAACATCAGAGTCCTAACATCAACTTAGTACCACTTCTTGATGTTATTTTTACAATTATGATTTTCTTACTTGTAATGTTAAGCCAGAATCCTATGGATCAACCACAAAATTATACGCCGGACCAGATATCCGCAAAGCCAAATAGTCAAAGCGGTAATTCAGATTATTATCTACTACCATTAAATGGATTACATAAAGTAACAGTAAATGGTGTAGATTATTCAGATGATATACGTAATGGAGCAGTAGCGGTACACACCCGGGTAATGGATGAAGGTCAGATTACCATGGATTCGTCTACTGGTACCATAACTATTCAGGCGCCTGAAGACCTACAGGACATAGCTGTAAAAGCACCGTCAAGTAGCAGTTCGTCGACGTGACGATAACTAATATATAAAAAAATAATTGAGATGATAAAACATGTATCTTGGAAGAATTATATCAATAGGTAGTAATGATGAAGGAGTATATGCTTCATACAGAGTATCAAGCAGATCATTCCCTAATCGTAAGTCTGTTATAAATGAAGAAAAAGTAGCAATTGTACCTACAGAGGGATCTGAAGGAGACATATATAAAAATCCTTACATAAGCTACAATTGTATTGATATTATTGACGATATCTGTGTTGTAACTAATGGATCACATACCGATATTATTGCAGGTAAGATAAGAAAAGGCATGAATATGAGAGATGCTGTAGCATTATCTTTACTTGCTATGGATTATGAAAAAGATCAATATAATACTCCACGTATTGGTGGTGCTATAAACATGAAAGGAGAAGGATACATAGGTATAGTCACAGATAGTGGAATAGAGGTTAAAAAAGTAAATCCTGGTGAAGCTTACTATGTATCTGTATATGAGCATAATACTCCTAGAAAAGTAGATTATGATGTTAAAAATGCTACAGAAGCTACTGAATATATTTATGATAAAGGAGTATTTAGTGAATTTACACACCCTGTAACATCATGTGCCGCATTTGGTAAAGATAAATGGGAAATTGATGTTAAAAATCCTTAAACCCCTCTTTTTTTATTTAACTTATTATAAACATTATTCCATTATTTCAATAATCAATTGATTATTAAAACTTATTACATTAAACAAATAAAGAATATATTAAATATACTTGTTCTAGTTGTGGTACATATTCTAGATAAAAGATGATTATTATGAAATTAGAGATTAAGGGAATAGAGGATTTTCCATTAATAAAAGAAAATGATAATTTACCTGAAATAATATTTGACACTTTACAAAAAAACAATATTAAACTAGAAGATGATGATATTCTAGTTCTTGCAGAAACAGTTGTTTCTAAAGCTGAGGGAAATTATGTTAAAGTAGATGATGTTGAACCATCAAAACAAGCCTATGCAATGGCTATTGAAAGTGAAAAAGATCCTAAACAATGTCAAATAATATTAGACCATACAAAAGATATTATTAGATGTCAAACTGGGTTAATAATTACTGAGACAGAACATGGATTTATCTGTGCTAATTCCGGAATAGATAATAGTAACTGTGAGGAAGGTTACGTTACACCACTCCCTGTTAATCCAGACAAAAGTGCTCAGGAAATAAAGAAATATCTTGATGATAAATTTAATGCAAATATAGGAGTTATTATATCTGATACTCAGGGACGAGCATGGCGTGTAGGAGCCATAGGTGTAGCTATTGGTATTAGTGGATTCCATCCTATCACTGATTTTAGAGGTTCTATAGATTTATATGGACAAGAATTAATGAGTACTATTGAAGGTACTGCTGATGAACTTGCAGGTGCAGCTTCTCTTCTTATGGGTCAATCAAATAGTGGTATTTGCTTAGTACTTATTAGAGGATATGATTTATCACAGGTTAGATGTGACATTGAGGAATCATCTATTAATGAAATTTTAAGAGATAAAGAAACAGATGCATTTAGGTAGGTGTACTCATGATTACTGTTCTTTCAGGTGGTACTGGAACACCTAAATTATTACAAGGAATTAAAGAAATTGTTAAACCAGAAGATTTGACTGTTATAGTTAATACGCTGGAAAATAATTATTTTAGTGGAGTGTATGTTTCAGCAGATATAGATACTGTTATGTATACATTATGTAATCTTATAAATGATGAATTATGGTATGGTCGTAAAGATGATACATTCTATACACATGATACACTTGAAAAATTAGGATATCATGAAAAACTTCGCATAGGTGATAAAGACCGTGCCTTAAAAATACAGAAAACAGAATTAATTAAAAAATACACGCTACAAGAAGCTGTTCAAATACAGAAAAATGCTCTTGGAATAAAATCCAACATATTACCTATGAGTAATGAACAACCAACAGTAAAAATTGATACAAATGAGGGATTAATGAGTTTTCATGATTTTCTCATAACACACCAATCCAAACCAGAAGTTAAAGATGTTATTTATAAGGAAGTAGAACCAGCTAATGGAGTTATTGAAGCAATAGAAGAAAGTGACCATGTGATAATAGGTCCTTCTAATCCTATTACATCAATTAATCCTATTCTAATAATGCCTGGAGTAAAATCTGCACTGAAAAAAACATATGTTACAAGTGTATCTCCAATTATAGGTGATAGCGCTGTTAGTGGCCCTGCTAGTAAATTCATGAAAGCTAAAGGATATGACGTTGATTGCATGGGCGTATGCTCTATCTATAAAGATTTTTTAAATCATTACATAATAAATACTACAGACTACAAATATAAAAATATTATAGAGAAAATGATTTCTAAGGTATCTGTAGAGAATATTATATTAAAAAATATGGAAGATAAAATACAGTTAGCAGAAAAGATACTTAGAATAGATTAAACATATGTACTTACTTTATACAACTAATAGAGATTAAGCTAATTATTTTTATAAATATTTAAAGTGATTGAATGATACAAATTACGTTAATACAAATAGATAATTATGGGCCTTGGACTGTTACACCAGGACCACGAGCCGAACCAGATTTACAAACATTACAATCAAGATTATATGGGGATTTAGAAAGAGAATTTGGTGCTCATGGTGGAATCGTATTTTTCAACAGATTTGATAATTTAATTGCAGTTAGTAATGGTATGGATTATGATGATCATTTACTAATCCAGCAATCAATACGTAACCGATACCCTATCACTATCAGTATGGGAGTTGGAACTGCCGAAACAGCTATTGAAGCTCAGAAAATTGCTACAAAAATGATACAGAATGGTGGTGGAGCTCAATCAGCAGAACGCTGTGAAATACTGAACATTGATTCATTAGCAGAGGATGAGGATAGCTTTGTTCAGATTGCTCACATTGACATTAATGATATTACAACCAATTTAACAGATAAGAAAACTGCATATGATACATCAATTAAGGTATATGACGTTCTATTAACCTTGATGAAAGAATTATCTGAAATTGGTGCAATGTGCTTCTTTATTGGTGGAGATAATTACATGGCTCCATCCAATAATATTTCCAAAGACCAATTACGTGATGCTCTAAAAAGAGTAGATGAAAAAACAGGAATTAGATTAAAGGCTGGTGTAGGTATTGCTAAGAAAGCTGGAAGAGCTGCAGATCTTGCAGATATTGGCCTTGAAGACATTCGTGCAGGTCTCACAGATGACTCTGTACTAATATTTAACGATTTAGATTAAATCAAATAAATTTAAATTCTACTCCCCTTTTTATTAATAACGCCTTTATAAAAACTCTTTTTTTTAAATAATATGAAGTACCATATAATATTAAATAAAACAAGATAAAAGGTGTATTTTTATGAATGTAATATCTGCCATGGCTGGAATTACCGATGGAGAATTCTGTAAAAAATTCACAAAACAAAATGTAGACATGATTACACTTGGTGGTTATAACTCTGATATTGAATCATTTAAAGCAGGACTTGAAAACTCAGTTAATGATAGACGTGAATTTCTAACTTGTCCTCATCATTTATCTGTTGAAATATCAGAACAAGTGGAATTAATAAAAGAGTATAATCCTTCATGGAAAGGACTTGTTAATGTTAATTTAAGAGGAACAGAACCTACATCCTTCAAATTACTACAGGATAATAAAGATATTGATGTATTAGAAGTTAATGCTCATTGCAGACAAGAAGCTACTGAGAAAGCAGGTGCAGGTCAGGGATTACTTAAAAACCCTGAGAAGTTATCTAAAGTATTAGAAGAAGTATCCTCACATAAAAACTATGATATTAGTGTTAAGATAAGAGCTAATGTAGAAAATGTGGATACTCTTAAAATTGTAGAATTAATTGAATCATATAATGTAAAATACTTACATGTTGATGCTACTAATCCAGGTATTATGGAAGCTGATTACAATATAATTAACAAAATCAGCAATATCACTAACATGCATTTAATAGGAAATAATAGTGTGACAACACGAGAAGATTATGAAAAAATGCTTGATAGTGGTGCAGATAGTGTCTCTGTTGCACGAGCTACACTTGAAGGCGATGTAAATAATATATTTCAATAAACTTGAAATAATGTAATTAACTTAAAAAACGTGACATAATTGAACTAAAATTACTATACTTTTCATTAAATATAGTAATTTCATCTTCTAATTTTTAAATAAAATACTAATTTTTTAAATTTATACTAAAAAAAAGTTATATCTTATTTTACGAAAATTTTAAAAAGATTTATGATAAAACAAATAAATATGACTGATGAAACATTGAAATTTTTGCAAGATATTAAGAAAAATCGTCTTTCAGTTGATTCATTAGAGTCTATTGTAGATGATATATTTGCTGTAGCAATGACTATTCTTGCATTT
>CACZOU010000071.1 GCA_902782945.1 uncultured Methanobacteriaceae archaeon | reverse complement strand
TTTGACACATCATTCAACTCAATATTAGATACTGTATGGTTTATTGTTGTAACTGCATCCACTGTAGGTTATGGTGACATGACGCCAAATACTCCAGCAGGAAAAATATTAACCATGTTTATTATTTTAACAGGAACTGTTGCTGTAGCAATATTTACTGCATATTTATCAGCTATATATAATAAGCGTACTGATGATGCAAGAATACATGAAATAGAGAATTATATTAAACGTGTAGAACATAAAAATGCTAGATTAGAACGTGATATTCGTCAGTTAAGATTAAAAATAGAATCTTTAGAAGAAGCTTCATCTGATACAAAAGAAGATATTGATTCAGTTAAGGATACTGTTGAGGATATTGATGAAAAATTAGATAAGTTAATTGATGAATGATAATTTTTTTTATTTACTTTTTTACCACTATTTTTAGAGCCATTTCTTTTGTTTGAAGAAGAGTAGGCTTATTATACTAATTACTAAACATGCTATCATTACACTTGGATATGCCTCGGGCATATTTAGTTCGGGCATGTATTTAAAGTTCATACCATACCATCCTACTATAAACATTAGAGGTGTGAATATTGTTGTTACGATTGTTAGTATTGTCATTATACGGTTTTGTTTAATATCTAGTTGTGCTCTGTAGATATCTCTTACCTGTATGGTGTAATCTTTTATTGAACTTGCTCTGTCATATAATCGGTCAATTCTGTTTATGAATGATCGGAAGTATCTTAAGTTTTCTTCCTTGAAGAAATTGTTCTCATTTTCTTCTAGTATTTCTCCGAAGTCTATTAGTTGGTCGTAGTGGTTGCTGAGGTCACGAATATCTGCCCTTATCTGGTTTAGGCGTCTTGAACTTAAATCTGATTCTTCGTATATGATGGAGTAGTTGATGTTGTCTAGTTCTCTTTCATAGTTTTCCATTATTGTTAGGTCTCTTTTGATTATTTCTATGAGGAAGTCGTAGATGAATCTTTCGTAACTTGGTACTTTCCATTTTTTTGTTATTTGTATGTCTCTTATTATTCTTTTTGTGATTTCTGTGTTGTCTATGAATACTATTCCTTTTTCGTCTAATGCGAATGCGAATTTGTAGTCTTCGTCTGATAGGTTGTCTCTGTTTGGGATGGAGAATGTACCTGTGATGGAGTCGTAGTTTATTTCTGCTTGTGTTACTAGTATTTCTTTGGATCCTGGTTCTGTTTCTATACCCATGTCGAAGGTGTCTTGGTCTTCTTGCCATTCTTTTCTTGTAACAATTGCAACGTATGGCTCGTCTGTGTTTTGGACGTCATATTTGGTACATGGTACAAGAGTATTTTTAATTAAGTAATACATGTTTTCTACCTTCATCAATGAGTACTAGTGCTTAAAATGGTTTCTTAAGAAATTCATTTCATATTATTAGTATGTTTTTATTTTATTATATTATTTTCTAATTTATAAATTAACCATTTTTTACTTTATAGGCTTATTTACAATGTTATACTTGTTTATATTTGATTTTACATGTTGTTTTTTAGGATAAAAGCGTTTTTAAGAAATTATATATTGTTTAATAAATAGAATTAATAATCAATTATAAAAAAAAGTTGGTGAAGACATGGTTTCTAATGATGTTACACGTTGCAGTTGGTGTAATTTAGATAATGATTTGTATGTTAAATATCATGATGAGGAGTGGGGTGTACCTAATTTCGATGATGATTATTTGTTTGAAATGTTGATATTAGAATGTTTTCAAGCAGGTTTATCATGGGAAATTATTTTAAATAAACGTGAGAATTTCAGAGCTGCTTTTGATGACTTTGATATTGATAAAATTATCAACAATTATGATGATAAGAAGATTGAATCATTATGTGAGGATAAGGGTATAATTAGAAATAAGTTAAAAATTAAAGCTGCTGTTAATAATAGTAGGGTTTTTAAGGATATCGTGTCTGAATTTGGTAGTTTTTATGATTATCTTTGTGAGTTTACTGGTGGTGAGATTTTTTATGAGTCTCATTTAACTACTTCCGAGCTTTCAGATGATATTTCTAAGGATCTTAAGAGCAGGGGCATGAAGTTTGTAGGTTCTATTACTATTTATTCTTTCTTGCAGGCGGTTGGTATTATTAATTCACATGATGATAATTGTTTCATGCATGTTGATGGTGATTAATTTTTTTATCCGTAACCTTTATATAGTATGTTTACTAATTTATTATTAAGTAACATTGTTATATTCCTAATATTTTATTAACATTGTTACTTGATGAAAATCTAAAAGTTATCTTAAAAAAAGTTAAATTAATTCAAGTCTGGATATTTCACATTAAATATTATTTGTGAAATATTCAGTAAAAAAACACAAGTATTAATTATAAAATAAACACCTTAAAAATATATTAAAAACAATACCGAAAAAAAAAAACATAAAATAAATTAAAAAAAATCAGATAACATCATAACCCCCCAAAAAATAAAAAAAAGATACCTATTAAAAAAAACATAAAAAAGACAAAAATAAAAATAACAAAAATAACTTTAAAAAACTAAAGTTAAATCATCAAACACATAACCTTCTTAAAAATAAAACATATAAACTCCAAAGGTAAAAAAAATACCTACACAAAATAAAATCACCAAAAAAAAAATTATACAAACTGAAACAGGAAAAGGGAAAAACACTAAAAATATTTATCCTCCCTTTCTAAATAAACCTTTTTTTATAAACAACATCCAATTTTTCACTGACTATGCAATGTATTATAATACACTCCATGTAAATCAATCAACTCATCATGACTACCCTGCTCAACAATTCTACCATCATCAATCACAAGAATTCTATCAGCATTTCTAACAGTAGACAATCTATGAGCAATAATAAAGCTAGTCTTATTCTCCATTAACTTATCCATAGCCTTCTGTATCAACTTCTCAGTTCTTGTATCAACAGAAGATGTAGCCTCATCCAATACTAAAATCTGCCTATTAGACAACATAGTTCTAGCAATAGTAAGCAACTGTTTCTGACCCTGAGATATATTATCAGTATCCTCATTAAGCACAGTATCATATCCATCAGGCAACTTTCTAATAAAATCATCAATAGTACTTTTTCTAGCAACTTCAACAACCATGTCATCACTAGCACTAAGATTACCATAACGAATATTATTCATAATAGTATCATTAAATAGCCATGTATCCTGTAAAACCATACCAACAAGAGATCTTAAACTATTCTTATCATATTCATTAATATTTACGCCATCAATCAAAATAGCACCACTGTCAACATCATAAAATCTCATTAATAATTTTACAATGGTTGTCTTACCAGCACCAGTTTCACCTATAAGAGCAATCTTCTCTCCACGTTTAACAGTAAACGTTAAATCATTAATCACAGGATTCTCATCATAACCAAAGCACACATGATTAAATGTTATATTATCATGCATATCCTTAATTTCAAGTTTAAACTTATTTTCCTCATCATCAATATCAAGGAACTCAACAATTCTCTCAATTGATGCCATAGCAGTCTGTACTAATCCCATTACACGTGTAATCTGTTGAATAGGTCTTGAGAAATTATCAATATACTGGAAGAATGCAAGTATATCTCCCACAGCTATCACTCCCTGAATAGCAAATACTGATCCAAGTACTGCAACAACTACATAGTTAAGATTAGATATGAATGTCATAATAGGGCCACTGAGTGTTGAAAGATACTGTGATTTCCACTCATACTCATACCACTTTTTATTATCCTCATTAAAACTATCAATAATATTCTCTTCCTGGTTATATACTCTTATAATGTCATGGCCAGTGAAAGCTTCTTCTATCTGGGCATTTGTTTTACCCTTATATTTCAGCTGGTCTCTGAAATACTTCTGTGAACGCCTAGTAATTACCTGTATTACAATAAATGATATAGGTATCAGTATAATAGTAGCTACTGTAAGCCATATGTTGATGTATACCATCATTATGAATACTCCAATGATAGTAATTATAGCAGTTAGCATCTGTGAGAAGGTGGATGTTATACCAACCTGTAACGAATCTACATCATTAGACATTCTGGATAATATATCACCTCTCTTGTTACTGTCAACGTCACTCATTGATAAATGATTAATCTTATCCATTATCTGTTTTCTTAGATTGTAACTTATATCTGTTGATATTTCTGTTAAAAACCAACTTTGCAGGTAGTTAAATAATGCACTGAATATGTATAGCACTACTGCTATTGATAAAAGCATTGTTACTCTATTAATATCAATTGTACCTGTATGGTTAAGTATCAGATTTATTCCATTGTATATGGTTGTTGTTGTAAGACCTATAAGCATAGGACCTATTATTGAGAAGGCCGTACTTAGTATAGCACATATTATTGTCAGAGTTAGTTTGAGCTTATAGTTTGTAAGCAATCCTAGTATATGTCCTAATGATTTTCTGATATCTGTAGGATTTTCTGTTAATCGTCTTGGTGGTGGACTCATAATGCTGCCTCCAGTGTATCTAGCTGTGATTGTACAATTTCCTCGTATACTTTGCAGCTTCTTCTTAGCTGTTCATGAGTTCCTCTGTCTATTATTTTACCATTATCCAGTACTATTATTTCATCAGCATCAATTATTGTTGATATTCTCTGTGATACTAGCAGTATTGAACTTTCATTTTTTAGTTTATGTAACTGTTTTTTTAGTCTTGATTCTGTCTGCATGTCTAGTGCTGAGAAGCAGTCATCAAATAGGTAGAAGTCATGTTTTCCTATTATTGCACGTGCTATGGATAATCTCTGCTTCTGTCCTCCGGAGTAGTTTGAACCATTTTGACTAACAGGATCATCAAGGCTTCCTACAAAATCAGCCTGCGCCATGTCCAATGCATGATTCATATCATCCATGGTAGCATTATTATTTCCTTTAATAAGATTTGTTTTCACAGTTCCTGTAAATAACAGTGCTTTTTGTGGTGCCAGGCTTATCTTTTCTCGTAATGTTTCTAGCTTGTATTCCTTGATGTTTGTATTGTTCACAAGTATTTCTCCACTGGTCACATCCTGCAGCCGTGGTATTAATTGTAGTATTGTTGTTTTTCCGCTTCCTGTTCCACCGATTATTGCTGTTGTTTTTCCCTGTTCCAGTTTGAAGTTTATGTTTTCTAATGTGTTTTTCTCTGAGCCAGGGTATTTGAATGATACATTTTTAAATTCTATTTCTGCATTACTTGGCAGTTTGTCTATTGTCCCGTCAGTTATTGTTAATTTACTGTTTAACACGTTGTCTACTCTTCTTCCGGATATTAGCATTCTTGGAAGGTTTAGTATTATTCCGCCAAGCATTATGAATGCTGTTACAATCTGGGTAGCATACTGTATGAATGCTATGATATCACCTGTTAGCAGTGTTCCGTTCAGTGCTGTGTATGAACCAAAGTATAATATCAGTACTATCATGAAGTTCATTATCAGTGTCATTAATGGGAGAAGTAACAGCATCACTCGATATACACTTAAGTTATTTGTTTTATATTCTGAGTTAATCTTTTCAAATCTTTTTATTTCATAGTCCTGTCTTACAAATGCCTTAATAACAGGTATTCCAAGCAGCACTTCTCTTGTAACACTATTTATCCTGTCCATTGTCTCCTGTATTTTCTGGAATAATGGCAATACATGAGATATAACTATTACTAATAGTGCTGCTACTGCTATGAATACTACGAGTATTATCCATGAAAGATCTGTTCCTAATTCAAATGCTTTGATAATACTTCCAATTCCCAGTATTGGTGCATATATTATATTTCTAAACATTATACCCATAACATTCTGTATCTGACTTATATCATTTGTGGAACGGGTTATGAGTGAGGCCTTAGAGTATTCATTAAATTCATGATTAGAGAATCGTAGAACCTTCTTAAACACGGTCTCTCTAAGTCGTCTGGCATATGATGATGTTATTTTACTTGATAAATATGCTATTACTAGTGTTGCTAGTACGGATATTGTTACCATTATCATCATCAGGGTTCCAGTATGATAGATTAGATTTATATTAGTCTTCTGAATCCCATTATTAACTATACTGGCAGTATATGTTGGTAGTGTTAGGTCACAGTAGACCTCAACTAGTATTAATAGCATCATCACTATCATTGGGAGTATACTTTTTTTTAGGGGTTTTATTACTTCTTTCATATGTATTGTCCTATCAGTATATTATCTTTATCAAAAATGCTTGTGTAGAATAAGTGTACATAATATTTTTATAATTTATAATATTTATATTCCCTCTTGGAGAGTATAG
>CACZOU010000070.1 GCA_902782945.1 uncultured Methanobacteriaceae archaeon | reverse complement strand
CGCTGTAAATGGTGGAGGTATTGGAAGCTATGAAGGTAATACTGTAGTTACTGAAAATACTATAGCAAATAACAAAGCAACATCATTAGCTGGAGCAATAGGTACAAGTAATGGAATAATAACAATAAATAATAACACTATAGCAAACAACACAGCAGCACAAGGTGGAGCAGTATACAATAATCAAACAACAGGTATGTTAAATAACATATTCTTTAATAACACAGTAACATCTGAGAATGGCTATGTAATATTTAATGAACCTAGAAAAAGTATTACTATAGTTGACAACAAATTCTACAACAACACAGATTTCAAACGTGACATGTTATTCAATGATTTAACATCAGAAAGAACAACAGGAAACATTTACATAAGTAACTTCTTAGAAACTAACACAGACACAAAACTTGAAAATGTAACAATACCATCTGATTATACTACAACAATAACTATTGATATCAGAGATGTATACAATGACACAGTTAGAAATGGTAACATAACTGTATACATTAATGGTAAAAAATATAATACATACGAAGTAAAAGATGGTGAAAGTGCATTAATCACAATTCCAAAAAGTGATTTAGGCGCTTTAAATAAATTAGTATTTGAATACACATCACCAGACCTTAGTTATCAACCATTAAATCTTACAGCAACAATTATTTCAATTAGAAATACAAAAGTTACTGTAACAGCTAAGGATACTAACTATGGTAATAAAACAAGCATAGTTACAAAATTAGTAGATGAAGAGGGTAATCCTGTAGCAAATGCTAACGTAGTATTATATATCAATGGCAAAGCTATGGAGGTAACAACTGATAATGAAGGTTCATACACTTATGAACTAGTAACTGATAATCTTGATGTAAACACTGTAGTAGCTATATATAATGGTGATGCATATTATAGGTCATCTTATGATGTGAATACATTCAATGTATATAGATTAAACACAACTACAAGTGTAACTATACCAAGAATAACAGTAGGTGACGATGCTACAATAAAAGGTAATTTGGTAGACCAATTTGGTACACCAATAGCAAATGCTGACATGGTATTAATTATTAACGGTACACACTACGCTGTTAAAACTGATGAAAATGGTTCATTCACATATAATATACAGGGTATAACAAATAATACTGTTATAACAGCAGTATACTCTGGTAATAAAACATATGCTGAATCATTAACTTCAGAAGTAGCACAATTAGTAAAAAGAGCTACAATAGTTACAATAGACCCAATAAAAGGTATTATTGGAGAAAAAATAACATTAACTGCTCATGTAATTGATGAAAAAGGTAACAGTGTAAGTGGAGGAAATCTTGTATTCAAACTTAATGGTAAAACTTTAAGAATTGATGGTTCTTTCAATAGTACTGCAAGTCCATTAAAATTCAAAGTAGTGAATGGAACAGTTGAATACACTATGATAGCAGATCTTTATTTAAGAAATGCTAAAAACATTACAGCAACATATAGTGGATCAAGTGCCTGTGAAAGTAATACATCCAACGTAGCAGAAGCTCAAATAGCAAAACGTAGTGCAACAATAACAGTGACTACAATTAACCATACACTTGCAGATAAAGATATAGTGTTCACAGCAAATATTACAGATGTAACACCACATGCTGAAAATGTTACAGCTGTTGACAATGGTGGATATGTCATATTTAAAATTAATGGTAAAACATTAAAAGATGAAAACGGTTCACCAATAAAGGTTGCTGTAGAAAACAATATTGCATCTTATGTATATCATGTACCTGTAGGTACAGCCTCTGTTGATGCTAATGGTAACCTAAGAAATTATACTGTAACAGCTTTATATATAAATAATATATTCTATCCTGATACTAGAAATGTAACAGCATTCTCCGTTGAAAAATCACCAATCAACATACAATTTGGAAAAGTGGTTATTAATAATAATACTAAAACCTTATCTATAAAAGGTAATATCACAGATTACAATAATAACTTACTTGTTGGAACTAACAAAGTTTGCGTAAAAGTAAATGGTGTAACAATTAAAGATGAAAACAATAAAACTATATACTACACAGTAAATAATGGTAATATTGATTTATCTAACATAAGCGTATCCAACTTTAAAAAATACAATAATGTTATGATTGTTACCGGAGACAGACAAGCATATTTAGAAGGTAGAAATTCAACATCTAATATAACAATAGAAGATTAAATTCTTCTATTTTAAACTCTTTTCTTTTTTTTTAAAATTAAAAACATATTTTTTTATTCTCAAGTTATTCTGTAATAATATAGGGGGGGGGTCATGGTTATTATTTCACAAATTAGGCTTATACTTTTTCTTAGAAAATTATAGAACATAATATTATCATTAAAGATATTTTTCATTATATATGTAATAATAGTGAACTAATATTTATTATAGAACTTTGAAATTAAGGTTCAATTTTTTTCGAATTAATAAATTTTTTTTGAATTATTTTTATAAAATTTATAAGTTAAGTTACTATTTCTAATTTCAAAAATTATATATTAATATTCTTTTTAACTTATTATTGTACACTGTTTTTATATTTTAAGTTTATTTTAACATTATTTTTTTGTTTCAAGGGTATATATTTAATATTTTTATTTTTTAATAGTTTTTAGGAAGAATTTTTTTTAGAAAATCATAATTTATCTGTAATTTTTATTAAAAAAAGATATAATTAAATTTGTTAACATAATACGTATGTTTACTTTTTATGTAAACATTATGAAAAGGTAAAAAGGGGGGGAAAACAATTAAAAATTTAAGACATTGTTTATTATTTCTATTTTTATGTATGGTATTAGTAATGTTAACTTCTGTTAATGCTAGTGATGTTAATAATACAGCACAACTTGAAAATAATATTATACATGTAACTAGTAATGGATCACATATAGAATCTAATACTACATTAAATAGTGGTAATAATTTAACACAAACAACAACTAATAATAAGCATTTCATGACTAAAAATTCAATATCAACTAAGAAAACATTAAACACGACTAAACAAGTAAAACAAGAATATACTAATGGTTATATTTATGTTAACAGTAAAGGAACAGGTGATGGTATTGATAGTTCAACACCTACAGATATAACAACAGCATTAACAAAAGTGACAAATGGTGGCACAATATATCTAATAACAGATGATGATAATGATACATATTATTATAACAAATCATTAAATATTAACTCAAGAACAATACCATATAAAGTAACAAGTTTTAATATTACAGCTCAACCAGGTAAAACAATAATATTCCAAGCAAATAATAGTAATATACTAGATATAGATGATGGATATACTGTTAATATCAATGGAATAACATTTGGTTATGCAAAATCCACTAATGGAGCAATTACAAGTAAAGGTAATTTAACTGTTACTAATTCAATATTCATAAATAATACTGCTAAAAACAATGGTGGAGCAATATGTTTAGAATATGGAAAACTAACCAGTATTAATAATACTTTTATTAATAACTCTGCAGGGTATGGTGGAGCAGTTTATGTAGGTTTATCAAATGCCAATACAAGTATTATAAATAACATATTTATTAATAACAGGGCAACTGAAGGTGGAGTTATATTTGTTTCACATGGTAATATTATCATGGATAATAATACATTCACCAATAACAAGGCAAGAAACGTTGGTGGAGTAATATCCTCTGATAAAAGTAATGCAACCATAATAAATAATAAATTTAATAATAACTCTGCAAATTATGGTGGAGCAATAGATTTAACACATAGTTATAATGGTGCATACACATACTACTCAACAAACAAAGTAAGTAACAACACATTCACCAATAACAAGGCAACATACGGTGGAGCAATATACAGTTTTGGTACAGATGACAGAATAGACAATAACCTATTCATAAACAACACAGCTACTATTAATGGTGGAGCAATACTAAACAGTATAAGTAATCAGACAATAAAAAACAATAACTTCACAGACAATCAAGCAAAACAAGGAGAAGCAATATGCACAATATCTGGAACTCAAAATGTTATAAACAATACATTTACTAACAATATGGCAATGAATAATAGTAATTTCATATATTCTAATTATACTAATATAACATTATTAGATAATACACTGCCAAGCAATACAACAATCATCCGTGGAATTTTTGAAGGAGACAATGATAGAACAGTATATAATCAGAGGGATGTAGTACCATCAAACACCACTGAGAAGAACTACACAGAAGAAGACATGCCTAAAAATTCTTCAAAGATAGTATATGCAAAAAAAGATGGACAACCGATACCCTTTAGTGATAATAGTACTTCTTTCTGTATTGAACCAAAATCCAAAGTACCTATTGCTAATGCAGTATATGAAAGAGAGGTAATAACTAATCAAGCAGTCTATAATCCTAGAATGCCTTGGAATGTTATAGAACATATAAAAGCATTTTTGGTATTATTCTGGAATGATACTGAAGCTTTTGAAGATCCATTTGATTTAAATACTAACAGAGTCGTG
>CACZOU010000069.1 GCA_902782945.1 uncultured Methanobacteriaceae archaeon | reverse complement strand
TGATGATGGATTAGGACCATTAACATTAGATATATTGTATGATAAACTAACAAAAGTAACTGATAAAAATACAGACAATATTTATCTATTAAATGCAGGAACAGCTCCTGAAAATCATACGATAGAAATCAGAAAACTAAAACCATCACATATAATAATTATAGATGCTGTAGAATTTGATACAACACCTGGATCAATAATTAAAATAGAGAAGGAGCAAATTGATACATTTAATTTATCAACTCACACTATGCCCATATCATTTATAATAAATTTTATCGAAGAAACAGTGGGAAGTACTTTTTTCACTATTGGAATACAACCAAAAGACATGACTTTAGTTAACGTGATTTCAGATGAAGTAAAAGAAAGTATTGAAGAGCTTACAGATTTATTAGTAGAAATTGTTTAAGGAGTTTTTTTTAATGAAAATATTATTTATAGGGTCAAGATTATTTGATGACGTTTCATGGTATCTAAAACAAGAGGGTATAACATCTATTGTTACAGAGTCTAATGAACATGCAGACAACCTTGATTTAGCAGATAAAAAATATATTGTACCAAGAGGAATGGATAAACCAATGGAAGTAGCAATAAAAGAGGATGTAGATGCAGTAATTCCATTAATAGGGATTGACCCTCCACTACCAGAAGTAGGTAAAATGAAAGATGTTCTAGAAAAAGAAAATGATATTCCAGTAATAGCCGCTTCTCAATATGCTGCAACATTAGCTGCTGATAAATATTCCACTAAACAATTATTACAGGAAAATAATATAAAAACACCAAAATTTGAGCATTTAAACGAACCTTATAATATTAGCAGTATTGAAGAAGAATTACCTATAGTATTAAAAACACCAGAAGGACAAGGTGGAACCGGTGTAAAAATAGCTCTTAATAGAGAGGATATTGAAGAATTTGTATCATCAAAAAATAATATTTTCACCGAAGAATTCATAGAAGGATTTGAAGTTTCAATAGAAGTGCTACGTTGGAATAATGAATCAGTAGCTTTATGTCCAGTATATAAAGGAGATACAACATTAAAAGGTACACATCCTCTAAAGAAAATTAAACAAGCTCCTTTAAATATTCAAGGTATAGATAATGCAGAACATAACAAAGAATTACAGGTATTAGCTCAGAAAATAGCAGATTTAGTCGGTGTAGAAGGAACAATGGACATTGACATATTACATGATAACACTTCTAACAATGATTATATCATAGAATTAAATACAAGACCTAGTGGAACAAGATATATGACAGCAGCTACCACTAATATTTATCCATTATGTCAACTAATTGACATGGCAAAAGGCAACTGGTCTGCTAAAAATGTTAAAAATTCCATGAAAAACTATTGTTCTGCAGAATTACCTGTCGGAGATTTTCCTGCTGATAAAAAAATACCAGCTACAAAAAAATTTGATGGTGATAATTCTTATATTGTTCATGGTCCAAAACATTACCAAAGAGTTACAATTCGAGCAGAAAATAGAGGTAATCTGAACGATTTAACTTATGAACTTGTAAATAATTACGCTAATAAGAATAATATTCATTTTGATTGAATATTATTTAATTTACTTTTTTTATTTTTTTTAAATATCTTTTATTTTTACTTTTTTTTAATAGTTACTTATTTTAATGTTAATGAAAATAAATATTTATTATTAAAATTCAATTTTTAACTTTAGGGGGTTAAAATGTGATTGGACAAGTAGATATACTAATTTTTCTAATAACAATCATTGCAACTGCAATTTTCACGTCAGTTGTTAGAAGGGAATTATTAGTAGCAGACATAAGAGATAATCCAATTATATCTGAACACAGACAGAAAAGTGGAACACCTACAATGGGTGGTTTTGGAATCATCTTAGGTGTACTTTTAATGGCATTATTTTTATTTGATTGGCATTCTTCCAGTTATTTGCTTATAACTGTGTTCATGATGGTAGTTGCAGGTTTATTCGGAATGTTTGATGATTTACTTGGTTTCAAGGTAAAAGAATATCAGAAAGTTGTCCGTAATGATGGAACTGAACCAGTTCACATAGGATTATTAACATTAGAACCAGGTGAAGAAGCTAGAATAGCATCACCTAAAGCTAAAAAAGATTATAATAAAATAGTAGAACAAGAACATAAACTCACAGTAATAGATGAAATACCTATTAAGAGTGAAACAACTGAAAAAGAAAAAATTCTAACTCAGTTTGTAGTTGCTTGTTTTATTATTTTACCAGGAGTATTACCAACTAATATTAGTGGGTTTGAAATTGGTTATTTAATGATTCCATTAGCAATATGTGCAATAATTGGTTCTATAAATTCAATTAATTTAATTGATGGAATGGATGGTTTAGCAGCAGGTATTATTGCTATAGCATCTGTAGCTTCTGCACTGTATGCTAATATTTCTACAGGCTCAGTTGCTTCATTACCATTTATTGTTATTGCAGGTGCTTCTGTTGGTTTCTTAGTATTAAATCATTATCCTGCAAAAATATTCATGGGCGATACAGGTTCATATGCTCTAGGAACAGGATATATGGTGGCTGCTTTACTTGGAAATTCTTTAATATTTTCCATTATTGCATTAGCTGTACCTATTGTATCTGTTATAATAAGTTTATTACATAGGGCACATGTTATTACATTACCAGTTGAACCATTACATCACACATTAAATTATCACGGAATGTCTGAACAAAAGATAGTATTACTATATTGGGGTCTTACAGTAGTAGCTTCAATTGTAGCATTATTCATATTTGGTATAATTTAGATTGATTCGGGGAATAATGTATGAATTATAGTATTAAAGCATCAGAATTAGCAGATAAAATTGATGGAGTATTATATGGTCCAGATATTATTTTATCTGGTAAATTTACTTTTTTAAATAAAGCAAGTTTGAATGATATTGTTATCAGACATAAAATTAATGATAAAGGTATTGAAATTGCAAAAAATAAGGGAGTTTCTTGTTTAATAACACAGAATCCTCATGACAACGCTATAGAAGTAGCTGAAAAATTAGATTTTACATTAATTGTAACTAGTCATATAGAATATGCAACGGCACTAGCATTAAATGAAAGTGTTAAGGAATTTGCAGATGATGCTCTAAAAATAGCAATTACTGGAACAAATGGTAAATCAACCACCACTCATCTTCTTTATACTATTTTTTCAGATTTAGGTTATAACACATATACTAATACTGATGCAGAATCAGAGGGTAATACACTTATTGATCCACGTGTAGCATCAGAATTAGCTGAATTTTATGAGACTAAAGGTAAAGTTGAGGCAATTGCCTTAGAAGTATCAGAAGTTCAGGGATGGGATGATAGAATAATGGAAGACCATTGTTATCAGATGATGAGTGCATTACAGCCATGGGCAGTAATAATAACAAACGCATCAATGGATCATATTAATTTAGCAGGTTCATTTGAAAATTTATTGTATGAAATATCCGGTGCAGCAAGAACTATTAGAGATATGAATAAAGGATTACTAGTTCTTAACTATGAGGATAAGAATATTCGTAAAATGAGTAAGATAGTAGAGGATACTAATAGTAAAGTATTATTTTTCGGAAATTATAACCCTGATAATTTACTTGATATCTCATATAAGGAAGGTGTTGGGATATACTGTAAAGACGAGTTATATGTAGAAGAAAAAGAGTTACCATTCACATCAGCACACTTTATACAGGATATTATGGCTGCATTAGCAGTTGTAACCTCATTAGAAGATATTAAAAGGGAAGACGTTATAGGATCCTTAAGAAATTATAAACCTTTAGCAAGACGTTTTATTAGATTAAAAGATTCACCAGTAATAATCGATGACTTTGCTCATAATCCTTCAGGAATTAAATTAACGATTGAAAATGGAGCTAAACTCGGTAACAATTTATTTGTTGTTGATGCAATTAGAGGTTCCAGAGGGGAGGAGATTAACTGTGAAATAGCAGAGGCATTATCGGAAGTACTTGGAGATAGAGATAATTATACTCTTGTACTAACATGTAGTGTTGATGTAGTGAATCATTTAAATACCGTTCTTGATTCTGAACTAAAAATTTTCTTAGATACCTTAGATAAAGATAATATTCAATATACACTTATAGAATCCCTAGAAGAAGCATTAATAAATACAATTAACCAAGCATCAGATGATGATGTTATATTATTGTTAGGTGCCCAGGGAATGGACCCTGCTAGCGATTTATTAAGAAAAAACAATATAATTGAATAATTTTTCTATTTTTTACTTTTTTTAGATTAAAATTATTTATCTTATAAAGATACATATTTTAATTAATGATAATTTATTTCATGTATTAAACTAAATTTATGAAATTATTATGTATATCACGTTTTTAAAAAAAAATTATTTATTATTAAATTATAGGAGTTGCAATATCAATGTTTAAGTCATGCTTAGTAATAGGAGCAGGTAATGCTGGAAGACCAGTAGCTAGATTACTGAATCATATAGGGGTTGATGTAACAATCAGTGATTCAAAAACATACGATGAGTTTACTAATAGAAGAAAGGAAATGCTTGACATATTAGATAAAGAAGGAGTTACACTTAACCTAGGTGATAAAGAACAAGATATATCAGATTATGAAGCTGTATTTTTAGCACCGACAATACCTGAATCAGCACCTATCCGTAAAGAAGTTGATAATCAATCCAAAATTATAGTTACTAGAAAGATAATTAGTGATATTGTTAATGATATTCTTGACATGGATAAAATTGGTATTACAGGGTCATTTGGTAAAACAACTACAACAGACATGTTAACACATATCTTTAAAGCTGCAGGATATAAAGTATATCAGTGTTCATCTATGAAATGGAACCTAGTTAGTGAGGCTATAGTTGATGATATTGTTAGAGGGGAATATAAGGGAGCAGATATTGCTATACTAGAATTACCTCATGGGACATTAGGTATTATGGGTGAACTTGATCTAAAAATTGGAGTTTTAACTAATCTACGACCAGAACACTTATGCGAATTCGGAGGTTCAATGCAGAAATATGTTGATCGTAAAGCATGTATTGTACCAGCAAGTCAATTGTTAGTAGCTAACTCTCAATGTGGTGACTTATTAACATATAAACGTGAAGATACAATCTATTTTAACTTTGAAAATGATGAACCATCTCATACAGATAAATATGTTCCAATTTATGATGGATTCTATGATGACGATAAATATCATATTAAAATAAATAAGAATGGTGAAGAACTAGAAACCACTATTGATATTGATACAATAGCATATTATAATTATGAAAATCTTACAGCAGCAATAGCAGCAAGTATGACTTATGGATTATCAATAGACGATGTTAAAAAGGGAATTAATGAATTTACTGGAGTAGGTGGACGTATGGAGTACCTTGGTAAATTCAACGGTGTTGATGCATATTATGATGCATCTTATGGTGATCAAAGTGTAAGACAAGCATTAGAAGCCATAAAAGATGAATATCTTATAATATTATATAATTCTGTAGATTCAACAACAATACGAGACAAATCAGAAAGCGGCAGAGTAATAGGTGATTACGCTAACATGGTAATAGCAACAGGTTATGTTGAAATAACTGATACTCTCAATATGAATGGAGCAATAGAACTACTCAGTGCAATAGAAAATGATGATGTGATAAAACTAGCAGTATGCACTATAGATGAAGCAGCAGAGTTAGCAATGAAATATGCTAAACCAGGAGATATAATAGTTCACCTAGGTCCTGGTGCATCAAATTCATATGAGCAAGTAAAAACAAGAATGTTAAAAGGATTAAAAGAAGGAAGTAAACGTTATGGAAATAACTGATATTGATAAAGATTCACTTTTTAGTGTAGTTGGTGTATGTGGAATAAATGGTAATATTATAGCTAGAATATTAATGGATCATGGATACAAAGTTCAAGCAAATGACATGGTTAATGAAGAAGACTGTCGTTTTAAAAGTTCATTAAAAGATTATCCTGACATGAAAATATACTATGGAAAAATACCAGAATCATTCTTCACAGAATCTGATTACATGATTTTACCAACAGCATTAATCGAATCAAAATCAATGCTATATCAGAAAGTAAAAAAATATAATATTCCAATACTAACAGTTCAAGATATACGTGACATGTTTGAGCCAGTACATCCTGTAATTTGTATAACCGGAACAAATGGTAAAACAACCACAACAACATTATTAAAACATATAGCATATTCTGCTAATTTAAAACCTTGTGAACATAACCTGGAGGGATTACAGGGAAATACTGCGGATATACCTTCCCTACAAGCAAGATTAAAGGGTGATGTTAATATCCTTGAAACAGGAACCTTTGGATATAAAGGAAGTTTATATAATTTAGCAAAAGAATGTAAACCAGATGTTGGA
>CACZOU010000068.1 GCA_902782945.1 uncultured Methanobacteriaceae archaeon | reverse complement strand
CCTCTTTTTTAGGAGCTTCTTTAGGAGTTTCTTCTGTAGCTTTTTCCTGGTTTAAAGATTTTTTAACTTTATCTTTAACTTTTTCAGAAATTTCCTTAGAAGCTTTTACTAATTTATCATCGGATAAATTATTTGTTTTGGAAGCCTCTTTTTTAGCTTTTCTTTCATCAGAAGCTTTTTTAACTTCATCTTTAACTTTATCACTGAATTCTTCAGATGTTTTTTTAACTTTATCAGAAAATTCCTCAGAAGCTTTTTTAGCTTTATCAGCTGCAATTAAACCTTGTTCTCTTAAAGTCTGAGTGAAACTTTTTGCTGATGATGATGCTGATGAGGATACTTTTTTAGCTCCTTCTTTAACTTTATCTGATGCTTTTTTAGATGTATTTTTTGCAGCAGTCTTAGTTGCATCTGCTGCTTTTTTAGATGCATTTTTAGCTGAGTCAGAAACTTTTTTAGATGTATTTTTTGCAGCAGTCTTAGTTGCATCTGCTACTTTTTTAGATGTGTTTTTAGCTGAGTCAGAAACTTTTTTAGATGTATTTTTTGCTGCAGTTTTTGTAGCATCTTTTGCTTTTGTTGTTGCTTCTTTAACTTTTTCGGATGTTTTATCTTTTATAGTTTCTTTTGGTTTTTCTTCTTCTGTTTCAGATTTAACTTTTGCTTCTTCAGCTTTCTTAGCCTCTTCAGCTTTTTTAGCTGCTTCTTTTTGACGTTTTTCTTCATTCTTTCTGATAATTATTTTAGATAATCCCGGAGCAACTCTTCTTTTTAGTTTAATTGATTCTTTTTGAATTATATAAGAAGCTTTATTTTGATAATCTGTTTCTTCTTCTGTTATTTTTGTTATTTTTATATCTTTATCTTGTGATCTTGGTTTTATTTGAGCCTTATGTAATACTTGTGCTGATCTTGGATTATTTCCAGCGATGTTATGAGGTTTATTAACTTCTGGAGTGTTATCAACAAAGTTATCATTATTATTAGTCATATTTTCCATTCCTTATTATTTTATTTTATACTTTCCCAACCCTATCAATATGAATAATTCATATTAATTTGACAATATTTGATTAAATATATAAAACTAAAAAATATTTTATGTATATTAATAATTATGTTTTTGATTAATAATATAAGTTTAGAATTAAAGAATAAGTAAAATAATTATTTAAAAATAAAAAAAATAGAAGAAGGTTAGTATCCAACACTAGTTGTGAATCTTAATGCTATACAAATTAAAGCAATTATTATTGTTCCAATTACTACTTGATTTGGTGTTAATTTGATTCCTGAAGTATCATCATCAAAATATCTTACAATACCTGCTCCACTAGCTGGTAATGATTTTCCTCGTTTTTTTGCCATTGAAGTTCCTCCCTTTATTTTTTTGTTTCCCTTTATGAATACATTAATTTGTTTAAATACTTATTGTTTTAATATATATTTTTAATTATATTAAAAAATATTGTTTTTTGTATGATTTTATTCGTTATCGTTTTCATGGTCTTTTATCATTTTTATTGCGCAGAAGTCTCCACACATACTGCACATGTCATCATCGGAAGTTTTTTCACTTTCATAATATTCTCTTGCAGTTTCACCATCTATTGCTAGTTCAAATTGTTTTTCCCAGTCAAAGTTATCTCTTGCTATTGCCATTTCTTTTTCTCTTTGTAATGTGCTTGGTATTTCTTTGGCTATGTCTGATACTTCTGCAGCTATTTTTGATGCTATTACTCCTTGTTTTACATGTTCTTTATTTGGAATACATAGATGTTCTGCTGGTGTTACATAGCATAGGAAGTCGGCTCCTGATGCTCCTGCTATACTTGCTCCTATTGCAGCAGTTATATGATCATATCCTGGTGCTACATCTGTTACTAATGGTCCTAGTACATAGAAAGGTGCTCCATCACAGATTGTTTTTTGTATCTGCATGTTTGCTTTTACTTGTGTTATTGGTACGTGTCCTGGACCTTCTACCATTACTTGTACTCCTGCTGCTCGTGATCTTTTTACTAATCTTCCTAGTGTTGTCAGTTCTCTTATTTGTGCTAAATCTGTTGCATCATTTGTACATCCTGGTCTTAAACCATCCCCTAAAGATAGTGTTACATCATATTCTCTACATATCTCGAGCAGATAATCAAATTCTTTGTATAATGGATTTTCTTTTTCATTATGCATTATCCAAGCAGCAGTTAATGCTCCACCTCTACTAACTATACCCATTATACGTTCAGCATCATCCACAGCTTTTATTGAATCTTGATTTATTCCACAGTGTACAGTTATAAAGTCTACACCTTCTTTTGCCTGATTTATTATGGTATTAAATATAGTGTCATCATCCATGTCAACTATTGCTTTACCTTTACCTGTTGTTTCTACTCCTGCTTCATATATTGGCACTGTTCCAAGAGGTATGTTAGTTCTTTCTCTTATTGCTTTTCTGATTTCATGTAATTTAGGGCCTGTACTTAAATCCATTACTGCATCAGCACCATATTTTACTAATATATCTAGTTTTTCTAATTCAACATTTATATCTTCCATTTCAGTAGATGAACCAATATTAGCATTTATTTTTGTGTGTAAATCTTTACCTATACCTGTTGGAAGAGTATTTGTAGTATTGTTTTTTGGTATAACTACTTTTCCAGAAGCTATGTATCTACGTAGTTTTTCAATGTCAATTTTTTCTTTTTTAGCTACATATTCCATTTCTGGTGTTATATTTCCTTTTCTTGCCTGTTCTAATTGTGTCACTATAAATACTCCCCTATTTTTCTTTATTTTATATCATTCATAATTATATTATATAATAGTATTTTTGTATAATATCTTATAATTGTTTTTAGTTTGAAAAATTTTAATTAATTTTGATATCATAACCATAAAGTATATATATTAACTATGACATAAAGTATAAATAAGCGTAGCCACGCCGGGGTGGCTCAGCTGGTTAGAGCGCACGGCTCATAGGGTATTAAGCAGAGCTCTGACTTTTTCCTGGGATACCGTGAGGTCGCGGGTTCGAATCCCGCCCCCGGCACTTATACTAAAAACATGAAATAGTATAAGTTATTTTAATGTATGTGATGAATACTTCATTCATATATTTTTGATTCTATTTTTATTAAATATTATAATGATTTCAACGATTATTTCATTTTGATATTATATTTATTATTACAAAAATATAACAATTGTTAATATATTTGTCTTATATAATAATATATAATAAACAAAAAATAACAACAAGAGGCATCATAAATGAGTGAACTATACAACCAAATGATATCAAGACAGATAGAAATATTCTCAAAAGAAGAACAAGAAAAAATAAGAAATACGCCCGTTGTAGTTATGGGATGTGGAGGTCTAGGTGGAACAATAATAGAACAACTGGTTAGGTCAGGATTTGAAAATATAACAATAATAGATGAAGATGTTTTCGATAAAACAAATCTAAACCGCCAAATAAGAAGTAACCTAGATACAATAAATAAATCAAAAGTAGAAGTAACAGCACAAGAAGCAAAAAAAATAAACCCTGATATAAACATTAAAACATACGAAGTTCATGTAACCGAAGATAATATTTCAGAGATATTACAAGGAAACGAAGTACTAATAGATGCAGTAGATAATGTATATACAAGAGTATTAATTTCAAGAGAAGCTAAAAAACAAGACATAACCTTTATACATAGTGCAGTAGATGAAACTTCAGGTCAATTAACAATAATTGATAAAAATACTCCATCCTATGAAGAATTATTTAAATTAGACTCATTAAACAAACCCCTTGAAGATTCAAAAGATTATTTATTAAATATTAGTTCTAAAAAACCACAAGTACTAGGTGTAACTCCAGCAATATTTGGATCATTAGAAGTTAGTGAAACAATCAAGTACATATTAGGCAGAGAAAATACTGTATTATCTCCTAATGTATTAATGTGGGACATATTTGATATAAACTCCTTTAGAATAATAGAATTTTAAATTTAACTAATACTAATGGTTAGTATTAATTACCTACAAAAAAATTATTCAACATATTCTTCTTTTTTTATATAGAAAGATATATACCTAATTTTAACAATTTCTAAAAAAAAGTATTAAATTAATAGTAAAAGATGGAATAAATCCTTATTTTTCCGACGTGAAGGAATTTTATAATCAAACTCTTAAAATAGGAATAATTCCTTCTTTTCATTATTATTAATTAATTTATTATTTATTACATATCTTATTAAATAAAAACGTTTTAAATTTATTAATAGAATTTTATTACATTTTAAAATTTTAATTAAATTTTTATTGATGATTATTTTTATATCAAAAGATTAATATTCTTGTTTTATTGAATTATATCCTTTAAAAAATGTTTTTTATTTTGATTTTTTTGAAAAGGTTTATATAGGATAATGTCAATAGTCTATAGTAGGAAATACACTTCCGATGGTAAGGGAAATACATTTCCAAACAGAAATGATATTTCAAAAAAAGGGATTAAAAGTCCATGAAGGACTATATCATAATCAATATATTAAATTATATAATACTCAATACCATACCAGTACTAAAAAATTTTAATCATAGGTGAATAATTAATGTCAGAACGAGATGACAAAATAGATAATATTGTTAAACAAATTGAAGAAAATGACTGTAAATTTTTAAGATGTCAATTTTCAGACATACATGGAATTCCAAAAAATGTAGCTGTATCACTTAAAAAACCAAGTGATGTAGAAGACATTATTGAAGATGGAGTATTATTCGATGGATCATCCATTGATGGATTTGTAGACATCAACCAAAGTGATTTAGCATTAAAACCAGATATAACAACATTCACACCTCTACCATGGAGACCTGACGAAAAAGGTGCATGCAGATTTATCTGTGATGTATACAATACTGATGGAACACCATTTGAAGGAGATCCAAGAGGAGTATTAAAAAGTTCATTAAAGAAAGCTAGTGATAGAGGATACCAATTTAACATGGGTCCAGAACCTGAATTCTTTGTAATAGACAAAGATGAAGAAGGAAACTACGTACCAGCAGACGATGCAGAATATTTCGATGTAGAACCTCTAGACCAAGGTACAGATATAAGAAAAGCAATTGTATTAGGACTAGAAAAACTAAACTTCAATATTGAAGTAAGCCACCACGAAGTAGCACCAGGACAACATGAAATTGACTTCAAATTCGACGACGCACTAAGAACAGCTGATGCAGTAGTAACATTCAAACAAGCTATCAAAGCATTAGTAGACAACCTCGGATACAAAGTTACATTCATGCCAAAACCATTCTTTGGAATTAACGGTAGCGGAATGCACTGTAACCAAAGTTTATTCAAAGATGGTAAAAACATATTCTACGACCCAGACACAGAAACACAATTATCACAAGAAGCATTATACTTCATAGGAGGATTATTAAAACACGCAAAAGCATTATCCTCAATATTATCACCAACAGTAAACTCATACAAACGTTTAGTACCAGGATATGAAGCACCATGTTACATTGCATACGGACTTAAAAACAGGTCCACATTACTAAGAATACCTGCATCCAGAGGATTAGGTACAAGAATTGAATGTAGATCTGCAGACCCATCATGTAACCCATACTTAGCATTTGCAGTATTACTTGAAGCAGGATTAGATGGATTAGACAACAAACTTGACCCAGGAGAACCAACAGAATACAGTTTATTCGCATTAACTCCTGATGAAATAGCAGAACGTGGAATTGAAACATTACCAACAAGTCTCTGGGAAGCATACCACGCATTAGAACAAGATGAAGTAGTACAAAATGCTTTAGGTGACTACGTATACAACCAATTCTACAACATAAAAAGAGCAGAATGGGACGATTACAGAATACAAGTATTCAATTACGAACGTGAAAAATACTTAAACATATAGATATTTTACAATATCTATTTTTCCATAATCTTCTTTTTAGCATAGGACTTATTCTATAACTTTTTAAAAACAATATTAACCGCCGTAAAATAAATATAAATAAATAATAATCTTCACTGTTAATTAGATGTAATTAGATTTATAAAGGATTCTAACCATGATAAAAATAAGTCCTAGATGAGAGGTATGATATTATTTCTGTAAAACAAGAAACAGACATGAAAATGATGGAGATTCTACGAATTTTATATAGTAAAAATGAAATTCTAGGAGCTAAAGTCATTTCAGAGGAACTGAAAAAAAGAGGTTATTCTCTAGGTGAACGAGCTGTAAGGTATCATATGCATATCTTAGATGAACGTGGTCTTACAGAAAAAGTTGGTTACAAGGGAAGAAAAATAACAGATGAAGGAATTGAAGAACTTAAAAAAGGATTAATATATGACCAGGTGGATTTCACATATTCTCACTTTCAAGAGAAAATGTATAATGTAGACCTAGATCCTGAAACTGGAAAAGGGTCCGTTATAGTAAATATTTCATCAATTAATGAACTTGACTCAACAGCCCTAATTAACAAAATGTTCGAAAAGGGATTGAGTGTTAGTAATAGATATCATATCTATGAACATGAGAATAAGACATATATCGAGACAGTATGTGGTACTACTATTGACGGTGTTTTACAGCACAATGGTATTATCTCAAAACTTATGTATGGTGGACTTTTAAAAGTAGAGGATTACGTGCCTATTAACTTCACAGAACAAATAGCTTATTCTAAAACATCAATTACACCTTTAGAAGCTTTCACAAGTTCAGATAATACATCCATATTAGATGTTGTTACTAGTGGTACTGGTGTTATTCCAGCTAATTTCAGAATCATTCCAGCAGTGAAGAAAGAACAAACTATTAAATTACTACAAAAACTTAATAAGATTAATATTAATGGTGTTATAACTATTGGTGAACCTGGAAAGCCTGTGCTTGGAATACCTGTGCCTGAGGGTATGACTGGTATTGCTATTATTGGTGGTGTTACACCATTATGTGCAGCACAAGAAGCAGGTTATGATTTAAGTGTTAAATTAGCTGATAGTTATAGTGAATATAGTAAAATGGTTAGTTCAAGTCATGAGATGAAAACACCTCTAAAACCAGCGACTGCTAAAAATAATCATCAAATTTCATTTATATTAAATAAAATATCTAATTTAATATCGCAAGTTAATTTTGATGAAGAAACATGTGAAGGTGAAGTTATTACCAATATATCATATATCGACAGAGAATATCTGGATGAAAGTCTTGAAATATTAAACAAGGTATATAAATCTAAACCAGAATATTGTATTGGTAATAGATATTCCATTATAGATTATCCTGATAATAAAGTAGGACTTGGAACAATCTGTAGTTTAACAGTAGATGGTATATTAATAAATAAAGGTATCACTGTTACACCAGGGTATAGTGGTGTTTTAGATGTCTATGGAAATAATAGACGTTTCATTGAATTAATATCATACATGGGTTCCTCTATCGATCCTCATGAAATATTCCTTAAGAAAAATATGGAGGATATTCTTGGTTCACTGAATAATTCTGGTAAAATATTAGCTAGTGTCCATTCAATTCCATATATTGCAAGAGATAAGACTATTAGTGTACTAGAATCATTAAAAGAATCTGGTTTCGAAGTTTTAAAACTAGGTAAACCTAATGAGTACATGTATAATGCTAGAATAGAGAAATATAATTTTGGATTTGTATTATCTGGGGGTCTTAATCCTATTGCTGCAATTAAAGAGAAAGATATTCCTGTTGATATAAAATCTATTGAAACTATTGTTGACTTTAATTCTTTTGAAGAATTATAATTCATGATAGATTATTTCTCATTTTATTCTTTTTTAGATAATAATAATTTTCAATTCCGTATTAAATTGCGTATTTTTTAAATTCAATGTATTATCACCCCTTTATTAATGTATATAATTCCTTAAAAATCGATTATTTTATATATAGAAAAAGAGAGACTTATTAATGTATTATATTTTGTATTGATTTTTTAGGGATGTAAACATGCAAATATAATAAAGATGATTTAATATGGTTATAACTACAAAAAAATAAGAAATAACTAGAAAAATTGTTTGAAAACTAATAACTAGAAGATGAGTATATGGCTGTAATAATTGATAGTAATAAGTGTAGTGATGTAGATAATTGTCCTGCAAATGGGTTATGTATAGAAATCTGTGCATTAGATTCCATTAATAATGTTAATGGTATGCCTGTAATCGATGAATACCTTTGCCCAGAATGTGGACTTTGTGTAATGAATTGTCCTAATGAAGCAATTTCTAAACCATGATTATGAAAAACAATTAAAGGTGACAATACAATGGTAGTAACAATTTATCAGGATAGATGTAACGGAATTGATCATTGTCCGGGACACAATGTATGTATAGAAGTATGTGCTTTAGATGCAATTGAGAATGTTAATGGATATCCACATATAAATGAGGAAGCATGTAAAAATTGTGGACTTTGTGTGACAAACTGCCCTAATAATGCATTGTCCATAACCAATATTTAAAAAAAATTCTATTTAGTTATTAAGTGATTTTTCTTACTCTAACTTATTTTTTTAAAATTAAATTTAACAAAAAAATCTTTTTTTCTTATTATATACGTAATTTAATGCAATCTATTAAAAGCTTAAATTATAATTGTTTTATTATAAAAAGAATAATATTTGGAGGTTAAGTTAACTTTCACTAAAAACGGTTATGTTATTATAACATCAAGTTTATCTTCTTTTATAGCGTTTTTAATTTCTCTAGAGATTCTGCGTCCCATACTCATTGGTTCTCCAAATTGTATGTAGGAGTAAGGAGATCCATTCATGAATGTATTTGTACCTCCATCTATTCTTGCACTCATTTCAAAGATAACTATTTCTCTGTCATCATTTACTAAGCATTGTAGACAGAATGGACCATTCATTCCAGGTTTTACTAATTTTTTAGCTGTTTTTACTAGTTTATCACCATTTTCAAATACTTTTGGTAATAATGATTCTCTTATTACTACTGGATGATTTCCACTTACAACATATGAAGGACTAAGATTTGCTGCTAGTTGGTCTTGTGCTGGAATTCTTACTATACCATCTATGTTAGTTTCATATCTACTGTCCATTCCTAAAACTTCTACTTCATCTTTTAGTGCGGAGTAGAAATAATGTATACAGAAGTTTGTACCACAAACATATTCTTCTATGTGTGCATATTTAACATCTTCATCTGTAATCCAGTTTCTTTCCTTCATTTCAGCTATTTTTTCTTGGAATTCCTCATAACTTGAGCATATGAAGTATCCTTGACCTCCTCTTGCTCCTGGGAATTTTACCATAACTTCTTTATCAATGTCTTCTGGGCTTTCGAATTTTTTTGGCATTCTTATTCCAGATTCTGTAATCATTTTTCTTTCTTTATCTCTTTCTGCTTCCCATCTTAGAATATCACGATTTCCAAACATTGGTACATTGAATTTATCTTCAACATTACTTAGACCAGCATATGCAACGAATGAACCATGTGGTACTACTATAGCATTCCTTGATCTTAATTTTTCTTGAACTTCTTCATTTACAATATCTTTATATTCATCTACAAATATAAATTCATCAGCCACTCCAAATCGTTCATATGGTACTTCCTTACCTTTTTCACAAACGACTGCTGTTCTAAATCCTTCTTGTTTTGCGCCACGAAGAATATGTAATGCCGTATGACTACCTAATGTTGCAATAGTGATATTTTCTTTATCATACTTATCAACTATTGCATCTATATCTTCTTTTTTTATTTTTCCCATAAATTTTACCATCCTATTTATAATGATTATTTATTAATAATTATATTTCTGTCATTTTTTTATAATATAATTAGTCATAATAAAGGAAGTTATATTAATTTAATATATAAACTAAATTTATTAATCAAAAAAGAGATAGTTAAAAACAAGAATTGTGTATTATTATATAAAAAAGTGTAGTATACACAATACACTAATAACACTATTTATTTTTATAATAATATTCTTGAATTTAGAGAAAAGTAAATGTATATTTAATAATTAAAATTAAGCTAATAATTTACTTTTTTTAGGAAAATAATATTGAAAAATGGTAATAAGGAGTATAATGTTGAATGTTGAAAGTTAATCAAGACCATTGTCTAGGCTGCGGAGCCTGTATAATAGTATGTCCTGTGAATCAGGAAATATGTCCTGAAGTTATAGGGGGTAATGGTCCAGATACTACAGAAGTTATAATGTTAGTTGAAAATGGAATAATAAAACTATTTCATCCAGAAAAATGTACAGAATGTATGGAATGTAATAACACCTGTCCAACAAAAGCAATATATATTGGAGATGATTAGATTGGATGAGATGAATATTATTATCAATACAGGTACTAGTATCATTCAAGCATACTATGAGAAAAAAGGTTCTACACTAAAAGATGAATACAGACAAGCAACAGCAGTAGCATTTATGGATCCAAGAGATATGGAAAAATTATCATTAAAACCACGTGATAAAATAAATGTTAAATCAGAATGGGGTGAAGTAACAATTTATGTAGATAAATCACATGATGCACCACATGAAGGAATGATATTCATACCAAAAGGTCCCTGGGCAAATATTGTAATAAGTCCGGAAACATATTGTTGTAACATTCCTACATTTAAGGGGGTTCCAGCAACAATAAGAAAAACAGATGATGAAGTACTGCTAGTAGCAGACCTTATGAGAAAAACATATCATAAATACACAGATAATACTGATAACCTAGAAAGTCTAGGTGAAAAACCAGTATATAAGAAAAGGGAGCTATAACCATGACTGAAAAACCAATCACTGATTATGATGAAGAAGTAAAAAATTGCTCCTGTTCATACTGTGGAAATAACTGTGACGACATAACATATCTCTTAAAAGATAAGAAAATTGTTGGAGTAAGACATGCATGCAGATTAGGCGCTAGTAAGATAATAAATGATGAAGACCAAAGACTTCTAAATCCTATGATAAGAAATGAATCAGGAATACTTGAAGAAACAACATGGAACCAAGCATTAGATAAAACCGCAGAATTATTACACAATAGCCTTAGACCAGTACTATATGGCTGGGGAGAAACATCAATTGAAGCAATCAAACAAGGAATAAAAATAGCTGAAACAACTGGTTCAGTAATAGATAACCAATCTACAATATGTCATGGAGCAACAATCCAAGCATTCCAAAATGTTGGACATCCAGTAATGACATTAGGTGAAGTAAAAAACAGGGCAGATGTAATTATATATGTAGGTACAAACCCAATGGATGACCATCCAAGACATCTATCAAGATACACAACATTCCCTGAGGGATTCTTCAGACCAAACGGAAGAAAAGATAGAAAATTAATCACAATTGACCCGAAATACACTAATACAGCAAAAGTATCTGATGAATGGATTCAATATGACATGGATGAAGATTATACATTCTTCAACGCTCTACGAATGGTATTAAAAGGAAATACCCTGACAAGTAAGGAAATTGCAGGAGTACCTGTAGATAAGATATATGAACTAGCAGAAACAATGAAAAATGCTGAATATGGTGCTTTATTCTTTGGATTAGGATTAACTCAAACATTATCTAAACAGAGAAATGTAGACATAATAATACAATTAATAGAAGACCTTAACAGGTATTCTAAATGGTCAATGTTACCTATGAGAGGATTCTTTAATGTGAATGGATTCAACATTGCCATGACAACAGAAACAGGATATCCATATGGTATTGACTTTGCAAGAGGATATCCTCGATATATGGTGGGAGAAACAACCACTATTGATTTATTAAATAGAAGAGAACCCGACTTTTTCATGGCAGTAGCTGCAGATCCGGGAGTACAATTCCCAGGATATTCCATACAACATCTTGCAAGTATACCTGTAGTACAAATAGATACACATTGGGGTCCATATACTGAATTATCAGATATTGTGCTTCCAAGTACAAGAGTAGGTGTAGAAACAGAAGGTACTGCTTATCGTATGGATTCAATACCAATATACATGAAAAAAGTTATAGAAAAGCCTGAAAACTGTCACTCTGATGAATGGATTCTTCATGAATTATATAAGAGAATTGAAAAATTAAATCAGGAGGGAGATGATTAAATGGAATATATTCTTAAAAATGGAATCGTCTTTGACCCGGCAAATAATGTTAATGGTGAACAAAAAGATATTCTAATAAAAGATGGTAACATAGTTGAAAAAGTCTCCTCTGATTCAAAAGTCATAGATGTAACAGGTAAACTAGTCATGCCTGGTGGAGTAGATTTACACTCACATATAGCAGGACCTAAGTTATCTGTAGGTAGATTATACCGACCAGAGGATATTAGACGTGGCATAAAACCTGCACCTAATAAGGGTGTTGAAGGATTTGAAGCAGGATTTTCTTTACCTACCTGTCCAACTACAGGTTATAGATATACACGTATGGGATACACTACTGTTACAGAAGCAGCTGTTCCACCTCTTGAAGCAAAACATGCCCATGAGGAAATTAATAGTATTCCTAATTTAGATATACCTACACTAACTCTATTTGGAAACAATTGGTTTATGCTTAAATATGTTAAGGAAAATAACATGGATGATTTAACATTATTCATTTCTAAGTGGCTTAAATTAGCTAAAGGTTATGGTATTAAAATTGTAAATCCTTGTGGTAGTGAAGCATGGGGTTGGGGTAAAAATGTTGATGGTCTTGATGATCCGGAACCTCACTGGAATGTTACAGGACGAGAAGTTATCCGAGCTCTTACCAAGGTTAATGAAAAATTAGGTCTTCCGCATTCAGTACATGTGCATACAAATGATTTAGGTCATCCAGGTAATTATGAAACAACACTTGAGACATTTGACTGTGTAAAAGATATTAAAAAGAATAAGAATGTTGATAGAAACCAAGTTATTCATTGTACACATCTTCAGTTCCATGCATATAAAGGTACAAACTGGAGAGATGTAACATCTGGTGCTCCAGAACTCATTGATTACATTAATAAAAGTAAACATATGACCTGTGATATTGGACAATTAACATTTGATGAAACAACAACAATGACTGCTGATGCTCCTATGGAATATGATTTATTCAAACTAACCGGTCTTAAATGGGCTAATAAAGATATTGAAGTAGAAACTGCATCTGGTTTAATTCCATCCATTTATTCTAAACGAGCTCCAGTAAGTGCACTTCAATGGGCTGTTGGTCTTGAATTCTTCTTTGGAATAAAAGATCCATGGAAAATGGCATTAACAACAGATTCACCTAATGGTGGACCATTCATCAGATATCCTAAAATTATTTCATGGATTATGAGTAATGAGAAACTTAATGACATGCTTGACAATGAAGTTCATAGTTGGGCTACTAGAAGAACTTCCCTTGGATCTTATGATAGAGAATACTCCTGGGATGATATTGCTACAATTACACGTGCTAGTCCAGCTAAAATCCTTGGATTAACAGATAGAGGTCATTTAGGTATTGGTGCAAAGGCTGATGTGTCCGTTTATGATATTGATGTAGATGACTTTGATCCTACACGTCTAAGTAATTCTGAGATTCTTGAGAAGAAACTATTGAATAGTCTATATACAATTAAAGATGGTAATATTCTTGTAAAGAATGGTGAAATTGTTAAATTAATCAATAGTAAACATATATGGAGTAATGTAAAAGGTCTTGAAAATAAAGAGGAAGGATTAATTAAAAGAATTAAACCTGAATTTAATAAGTATTATACTATTAAATATGAAAATTATGGTGTTCCAGACCATTATACTGAACCGGATAATAGAATAGATATACAATATGAGGGAGTATAAGATAACATGAAAACAATAAAACTATTAATGAAAAAATATAGCAGAATACCCTTAGAATTTGACAACGTACTTCCAGAGCTATTATACGATAAAACAGAAAAAGAAATAACAGAAACAATAATTTATCATGGAAACAGACAAGAACAATTATCAGATTACTTTAAAATAGAAGTTGAAGGAGAATGTGACAATCCCTCAGATTGTAAAATAATAATAGATGGCGATTTACATAGAACCAAATACATAGGAAACTGCATGACTGCAGGTACAATAATAATAAATAGTGATGTTGACCTTCATGTAGGAGCTCAAATGTCTGGTGGACATATAATTGTAAATGGTAATGCTGAAAGTTATGCAGGCCGTGAAATGACTGGTGGTTTACTAGAAATAAATGGTAATGTCAAGGAATTCTGTGGAGCATCATATATGGGTGAATGGAGAGGTATGTCTGGAGGAAAAATTATTATCCGTGGAAATGTAGGAAAACAACTAGCAGAATGCATGCTAAATGGTGAAATCTACGTTGAAGGAAACTGTGACATACTAGCAGGAATACATATGGCTGGAGGATATATTCAGATAGATGGCGATGTTACACAATGGCCCGGAGGACAGATGAAAAAAGGAATTATTGTTATTAATGGCCATGTAGGTGAAATACTTCAAGGATTTAAAAAAGAAGAAATCATACAAAATCCTCTAATAAATGGAAAATATCATATTGGCAAATACACATTATATATCGGAGATATTGGTGTGAAAAAGGGTAAAGGTCAATTATGGATTAAAGAAAATTAGGTAAAATATAATGAAAACTAGACAAATAACACTCCATGAGTATGAACTTGTTGATTACATAAATGATAATTTTAAAGAAAATGCATTACTTGAAATATCATATAACAGAGTATTTATACCTGGAAAAATATTATACATTGATAATTCAGATGAACTAATAATTACCCTGCAATTAATGGGACAGTTATTACATCAGACAGTTGATATTAATGTCAATGATATTATAGAAGAAATAGTTGAATTAAGATATACCTACGAAGAGGATGAAATAATAATAAGTATTGTTGATTAAAAAAAAGAATTAGTGATGAAAAAGAATACGAATTATTCCATTATGGAAAATTCAATACTCTCCCTCTCTATTTTTTATATTTATTCTAGTACGGTATGTCTAGCTTTAAGGTCCTTTTCTGTTTGACCTAAATCATCCATCATCTGTGCTATTACAGAATCAAGGAAGATGAGTGCACTTATCTCAAAGATAGTTCCCATAGGAGATAATGAGTTATGTAAACCACTTATCTGACGACGAGCATAGTTTGGCTCCTCATCTATTTTTGTTCTTCCCTGTAATTGAAGAATAAGATCTGATCTTTTAGCTAAAGTACTATCTGGATAGGATGTTATTGCTATTATTTTAGAGCCAACCTGCTTAGCAATACCTGTAGTACTTATAATATAACTTGTTTCTCCAGAACCAGATATTGCTATTAAACAATCCTTATCTGTTATTGCTGGAGTTGTTGTTTCCCCCACAACATATACACTTAATCCTAAGTGCATTAATCGCATTGCAAAAGCTTTTGCCACTAAACCTGAACGACCTAATCCCATAAGAAAAATACTATCTACTTCTTCAAGCATTGATGTAAACTTAACAATATCTTCTTCTTTAACTGCAGAAGTTGTTTGAGTTACTTTTTCTAGTATATCTTGTAATGCATCATTATAAATCATATTAATTCCCTTATATTCGATTAAAAAAATCACATTATTCTATTTATTAAAATTTAATTGATATTTTTTTATTGTACCATATAAAAATATCACATATTCCATTGTTAATATTTATTATATTAAAATTTATATTTACATTTTACTAAACTATTTTTAACAAGAAAAATTTTATTATAAACAGGCATGTGAATATGGTAAATAAGAAACTAGATTTTGAAATTGATGGAGTACTATACAACTATAAATTATTTGACACGCTCAAAGCCATTAACGAAACAAAATCTCAGAGAAAAGCGGCTAAACAATTAAATATTTCACATACTGTTCTTAATAAAAGAATATTGAAAGCCGAAAACTTATTATCTCATAAATTAGTCACAGTATCTAATAAAGGTTCTAGTTTAACAGATTATGGTCTGAAAATATTAGATGAATATATAACATATGAAAATAGACTTAATGACAATAACGAGTCTATTATTGTGGCTGGTGGTCCTGTTTCATGTGAATTTATCAGACAATTAGCAAGTGCATATCAAGTTGAAAATTTAAAGATTCTTGAAACTGATAATGAGACTGCAATGCATCTAGCTGACGTTGAATTAGTGGATATTTTATGTTTTGATGACCCTGTTAAGGCATACTTATATAATCTTGAACCTATTGCTCTTGGTAGAGATTATTTATTATTATTATCCCATGAAAAACAATCATTTAATACCTTATCTGACTTGGATGGATTAAATTTTGTTGAAGTTGAAGGATCTGCTCAGAGGCTTGCATGGAATACTTTGGCTAATTATGATTTAGATTTTGACATAGTTAGAGTAGTTGATTCATTTCATGAAGCTATTCGTCTAGTTGAACAGAATAAAAATCTTTACACATTCATAAATAAGAGCATGGCATATACATCATTACATACTAGTGATGTGTTAAAGGATGAGACATATCATATAATTAGTGCATTGAATGTTAAAAATGATAGTTATGTTGAAAGTTTTCTGAATTTTGCATCTCACAGAGCACAAAAAGTAACAGTGTCTTATGGCTTCGAACCATTATAATAATTATAAAAAAATAGTAAAAAGTAGTTATTATTAAACTACTCCTCTAATCTGAATCTTTTTAGAACAAAGTCTTTATCTAATGATAATACAAAAGATGCTGCACGTGGCCCTTGTTTTTTACCTATGATGGTTTTATATATTGCCTGGAAAGCTTTTTGTGGTTTCATTCCAATACCTTCCAGTACATCATACATCCTATCATGGAATTCAGCGTCATTAGTAAATGTTTCTGTTTCTAATATATCAGCTAACTGGTTTAAGAATTCCTTTTGTTCATCTGTAAGTTCTATACGTGGCATTTTCTTCATTACCTGGAATTTTACAAATTTAGGTCCATAAGTTTCAAGCCAATTGCTAACATATTCTAATCTTTTAAGATATGTGTTTTTATCAAATTCTGATAGATCTTCATATGTTACATCTATGAGTCTATCTGGTAATTGATGATTTTTAGCTAATATTTCATATATTTTATCTGGTTTTCCAGCAGCTATTTGATATGCTACTGTAAGGAATCTGTATGATGGTTGGAATGGCATTACTTCAGACATACCATTTATTTGTGAAACTTCATAGATTTTAGTGAGTTTTTCTTTTTCTTTGTCATTACTTGGTTCCTCTTCACCATATGCTATTCTTTCTACTCTATCATATTGATCCATTAAGTCTAAGAATCCCATTTTAGGACTAAAATCTTTAGGTTTTAATGGTTTGTTTCTGAATATGAAGTAGTTTAGTGTTTCTGGTTTTCCTATTTTTAGCCATGCTTCTGGTGTGAAGAATACTCCTTTGGATTTACTCATTGCTTCTCCTTCAAGTGTAATCCATTCATATGGTACTGGATATGGTGCTGGATAATTAAATATTTCATCTGATATTACTTTACTTACATCATATGAACCTCCACTTGCTGCATGGTCTTTACCAAATGGTTCACAGGTGATGTTTAAAATTTTCCATCTTGCAGCCCATTCTACTCTCCAGGTTAGTTTTCCTTTACCAGTAGTATAATCTACTTCTCCTTCATGTCCACACTGACATCTGTACTTAATAGTTGTACCATCAAAATCATATGCTTCAGTAGTATTTACACGTCCACATTCAGAACATATTGGATTATATGGTAGCCAATCATCTTTTAATGGATGTTCCCTGTATTCATTGAATATTTCTCTTATCCTATCAGCATTTTCTAATGCTTTCTTTGTAGCTTCTGTATAAACACCATTTTTATACATTTGAGCTCCACTTTTAATCTCTAAATTCTCAATATCAAACTCATCTAATGCTTTAACAAATGGTTTCTGGAAATGTTCTACAAAGTTAGAGCAACATCCTTCAGGACAAGGTATTTCATAGTATGGTTGTCCTAGATATTGACTGTAATCCTCAGGTAATGGATATGGTACTTTTCTTAGTGGGTCATAATCATCTGCTATCCATAAAGTTTTAGCATTTTCACCTAACTTTCTTAATTCTTTACTTACTGCATTTGCTATAAATATATCACAACTATTACCTATGTGTACTGATCCAGAGATAGATGTTCCACTACCAATTATATATTCTTCTCTTCCTTGCTGACTTAATTCCTCAGCTATTCTTTCGGTCCAATGTTTACTCATATATATCACGATAAATCTTTATCATTTAAATTGATTGTTAGTAATAATAATAAAAAATAACTAATTGACATCATTCCCCTTTTTAACCTTGAATTAACGAAAAGATTGGGATGATAAACATCTAATTATAATAAAATCCCTAAAATTAGATTTAAAGTTATTCTTCTAACATGGTTCTGTAAAATAATTTATTAATTATAATTATAAGTAACAGTAGTTACTATAAACGATAAAATCATTAATATTATATATTTTATTTCTAATACTTTATATTTTTTATTACTAAAGAAAAAGGTAAATATTTAAAAATGCTAAAAAGAAATATACTAATTGAATTTATTAAGTGGAAAAAGATTTTTTTATTTTTTAAGGTGAGTGAATATGTACGTGATTATAGTAGGTGCTGGAAGAGTAGGATTAAATTTAGCTCAATCACTAGTCAGGGAAGGATTAAATGTAACAATTATAGAACATGATCCTACTAAATCCGAAGAAGTTGCAGAAACAATCAATGCAATGGTTATTCAGGGAGATGCTACATCAGTTAATGTATTAGAAAATGCAGGTATTATTGATGCAGATGTCTTTGTAGCAGCAACAGGCCATGATTCTGTAAACTTATTAACATCTGTTCTATGTCAGAAGTATGATAATATCAAGAAGATTATTGCCCGTGTTAATGACTTAGAACATATTGATGCGTTTAAACAGGTAGGAGTTGATGTAACAGTTAGTCCTGAATCTACTGTAGCATCATACCTGGAAAGAATCATTACTCGTCCTAAAGTAGCTGATTTAATTGTTCTTGGACGTGGTTCCACCGAGTTATTAGATCTGAAGATTGAGAATAAAGATTTGTTTGGTAAAAGAATTTTAGATTATAGTCCTACAGAAAATTATATTGTATGTGCTATTTATGAGGATAATGAGTTAGTTATCCCACAGGAAGATACATTATTTCATGAAGATCAGAAGATTTCTGTGTTAACTAAATCGGATTATGTACAAGAAGTTACTCAGTTTTTCGCACCTTAACCTTCTATCTATTTTTATTATTATTTTTTTTAAAAAATTATGTTGTTTTAGTAAATTGAAAGTTGTTAAAATAAGAGTTAGTTCTTGTAAAAAATAGTATTTTTTCTTGGTATAATAGGTGAATAAAAAGGAGTTATATTCCCCTATTCTAGATATTTGAAAAAAATTATTGTGGAAGAGATATACTTTAGAGTATCCTCTTAGGTATAATACTTAATGTCACAAATTTAGTCATCAAAAGCATCTGTATCTGCTTTATCTAACCATTGGTTTACGATTTTTATTGCACAGTAGTTACCACACATTGTACAGGTATCATCTGCTTCAGGTGGTCTTTTATCTCTGATAGCTTTAGCATCAGCTGGCCACATTGCGTGTTCATATTGTTCTGTCCAATTAAGTGCTTTTCTTGCATCAGCCATTTTGATATCTTCTTGACCGAATCTTTCCATATCTACTGCTATGTCTCCTGCGTGAGCTCCAATTCTTGTAGCTATTACTCCTTCTCTTACATCTTCAGGTCCTGGTAATGCTAAGTGTTGTGCTGGTGTTACATAACATATAAAGTTTGCTCCGTATCTTGCACATTGTGCTGCTCCTATTGCAGATACTATGTGGTCATATGCTGGTGCAATATCTGTTACTATAGGACCTAACATGTAGAATGGTGCGTTTCTGCACATTTTTTTCTGAATGTTAATGTTTGTTTCAATTTCGTTGATAGGTATGTGTCCTGGTCCTTCTACAATTGTTTGTACTCCTCTTTCTCTTGCTCTGTCAACTAATTCTCCTAATACAATTAATTCTTGTATTTGAGCTCTGTCAGTAGAGTCAGTAAGAGCTCCAGCTCTCATTGCATTTGCCATACTTAGACATACATCATATTCTTCAACTATATCTAATATTTGATCATAGTTTTCATATAATGGGTTTTCAGCATCGTTGTGTACCATCCATGAGGATATGAATGAACCTCCACGGCTTACTAATCCACCTTTTCTTCCTTGTCTTTTGAGTCTTTTTAAGGTTTCTCTGTTTACAGAACAGTGGATAGCCATAAAGTCTATACCATCTTTTGCTTGTTTTTCAATGTTTTTTAGCATGTCGTCTGGATCCATGTATATAGGGGAACCTTCGTTTTCAATGGATTCTACAGCTGTTTGGTAGATAGGTACGCTTCCTACAGGTTTGTTAGTGTTTTTTAATACTGTTCTTCTTATGTTATCTAAGTCTCCTCCGATACTTAGTTCCATAAGTGTATCTGCTCCTGCTTCTTCTGCAATAGCTGCTTTTTCTAATTCCATATCTAAATCGTTTATATCTGTTGAGGTTCCTATTGTAGCATTTACTTTGGTTCTTAAGTTTTCACCTATACCTACTGCTACTGTTTCTCTTTGGTTGTTGTCAGGTATTGCTATATATCCTTTTGCAACCATTTTTCTAATATATTCAGGATCTAAGTTTTCATCTGCAGCTACTTGTTTCATAGCTTCAGTTATGTTTCCTCTCATAGCTTCAAGCATTTGTGTCATTTTTTTAATACTCCATAAATTTTTGTTGTTCTAATTGTTGAATAATAATTTTTCATGTGGAAAACTTTTTTACACATGTATAACTTTTGTTTAAATTAATTATCCCACTCATTTTAGACTTAGTTAGAACTTAGTTTTATAGAGTATATAAACGTTTAGAAAAAGTATGAAATTTTTTTGAAAAATTTATTTTTATTTTGTCATTTTTTGTAAAAAATCAATATTTAATAAAAAAAAAGGAATTATAAACATTGTTTTTCAAGTAAAATTTAAAATATTATATTACTAATTATTATAATATTATTACTTTTTATGTTTTTAAGATAATTTTCATGACAATAAATTATTAAAAAAAATAAAAAAAGAATAAAAAATCACTTTTTTCAAGTAATTTTTAATAACATAATATACTCATGTAAACACGAGAAACTTAGGAAAAAAATTGTTATTAATATTATATAGAAAAAAAGAAAGAGTAATCAAGAAAATATTAATAAATCTTGATTTATAAGTCCATTTCTGACCATTGATCAGTCATTCTTTCTAGTGCTTGATCAGAGGTTGGTATGTTTGTCTGAGTTCCCTGTGTTTCCACAATATAAGAAGATACTGCACTTGCATATCTTCCACAGGTTTCTAAGTTATTATCATGTAAATATAAACTTAAAAATGCTGCTTTATATGAATCTCCAGCACCTGTAGGATCATATGCTTTTGTTTTTACAGCATCAATTTTTATTGGATCTTCTTCTTTAACGTAAATTAAACTACCTTTATCACCGAGAGTTTGTACAACCATATTAGGACCATTACTTAGTAAATCATCGATTGTACATTCTAATAAATCACATATATATTCTATTTCATGTTCATTACCAAAGAGTATGTTACAATTATTTGTTAATTCTTCTAAATCACTGGTAGTATATAAGTGTAAATCTTGACCAGGGTCAAATGAAACTAATTTATTTTGACTGTATGCATATTTACCTGCTTTTATATTATATTGTGGATCTCCTGTTGCAAGATGTACTGCACGTGCCTTATCAATAGCTTCTTTTGGTACTTCACTTGTCTGATATTTTTCAGCTGCTCCCCAATAAAAGTAAAACATTTGTTCATCATCAGGGTTTGTTAATACAAATGCTGTAGGAGTATTTGCATCCTCTGATACAATCATATCTGATATGTCAATTCCCTGATTTAATAATACTTGTTCATAGTCACTGTCTTTGAAGTCTTTACCTATACATGATATAAGTCCTACATCTAATCCAAGTTTACTTGCTACTACTGCAACGTTACCTGCTGCTCCACCATTAAATGTCTCCATCTTTTCAACTATTGCAGATGTGTTTATTCTTGAAAATTCTTTAACTTGCATAATATAATCAAAAGCTGTGTGTCCTAATACTAGTAAATCTACGTTTTTCATTGTTAGCCTCCATATACAAAAAATATTATCTCACTGTTCTATTTATTATTTGAAAAAAAGACAAAGTAATAAATGAGTGTTTCTGTTAAATCTATGAGTTTAACCATTTTCAGAAATAGAATAATCCTGAAAATATTTATTGTTATGTATTAATTATTATGTTTAATTATGTTTATACAATTAACCATTAGTATATGATAATTATACAAAAATATTTTTATTAAATTCAATGAAAAATAATAGTATAAAACGTGGTGTGATGATAATTGCCTAAATTTAATATAAATCTAACCAGAAAAGATAAGTACACTCTTTTTTCTATTATTATGGGAACACTTGCAGGATTAATATCATTATACCTCTGCTTATTATTTAATATAACAATATTCGGAGTTAATATTCATGTATTTATCTCACCAGTCATTGCAGGATTCGTTGAAACATATGTCTCTAAAAGATTAACTGATGAATCCTCTGGAGCTATAAGTGCGGTAGTGTTATTTATCATAACAAATGTAATAGGATGGCTATTCCCAGCTCAACCAATAACATGGAATATCTTCACAATAGGCGGATTATTATTAATGATACAGGCAGCTATTCCATTAACTATGAACTACATCATTCTAGGAATACTGCTAGTCCTATCATATATACTAGGTTTAATAGGTGGATATATAGCAGACCATTTTAATCCAACATATAACGAAATTATAGAACTACCTAACACGACAGACATATCCTACTTAAATATATTAGTACTTAATAGTGCACCAGACATACCTATCGAAGAATATAAGGGGTTAATTATAGTTGAACTTGTCATACCTTTCAGAAGAAAACCAAGACATATTGTAGAATACTTTAGAACACCCTTAGAAGACAAGAAAAACATGAAACATGAATATTACTTAAAGGCTAAAGAACAAATAATACGAGAATTACAAAAAGAAGCTCAAAAAAACAATGCTAATGCAATAATTGATATAGAAATAGAATATACTAATTATAATACACGTATACCTCCAGATATGCTAATATCTGCATATGGTACAGCTGTAATTATAGATGATAAATATTTATAATAAAAAAAGGGGTGAGATATTATGGGATTATTGTTCCCATCTTTTTCTATCTAATAATTCTTGTTTTTTACCTGCGTTCCATCCACCAGAAGCACTTTCAGCATGACCTACTTGTTGTACGTAACCAGTTATACGATCATACCATTCTACTTCTTTTGTTTCACCACAATGAGTACAGGTTGATTGTAAACCTTTCATTAATGTTTTACATTTGAAACAGAAACTTAAAGCACTGCTGTAAGCCCAGAAACCAATATTTGTTTTATGAGTTATTTTATCAGTTAAACTCATTAAACTTTCAGGGTCACTGTATGATTCTCCCATGAATGCATGGAAAATATGTCCTCCCTGTGTTAATGGATGGTAATCTGATTCTATTCTTATCTTTTCTGGTAAACTTAATGATGTATCTACAGGTACATGGCTACTGTTAGTATAATATGAAGCTTCACTATCTCCATTACATATTACTTGGTCAGGGAATTTTTCTCTGTCAAGAGTTGCAAACCTGTATGCTGTACTTTCTGCAGGTGTTTGTATTACACTCCATCTTAGTCCTGTATCCTTTTTAAGTTGGTCTGCTCTATCATTAATATATTGAATTACTTTTAATCCTAATTTATTTGAATCAGGGTCTTCTAGTCCTGCACCTGTTTGTGCAAGTAACATTTCATTTAATCCTATAAATCCAAAAGATAAGGTACTGTTATCTATTTGATAATATGGTTCTTCTCCCATTTTTTGTGTTAAGAATGGTAGGATTTTATAATCATTTAAACATTTAAGAGCTCTTTCACGTCTTAATAGAAGTACATCTTCTACTATGCTCATGTAATCATCGAGGTAATCGAAGATTTCATTTTCATCCCTTGCATTGTATCCTATTCTTGGTAGGTTCATAGTTACATATGCTAAGTTTCCGGTTCTTAGACAATCTTTTTCCCAGTCCCCTGTCCAGTTATCGGATAATCTTGTACGACAGCCCATATAGTTTGCCATGTTTCCCATGTATTTTGGTAACATGTTAATGAAGTATGCTGTTCCAAATTTAGCTGATAGATAGTGTACTCTTTCAATATCCTCAGTGAATTCTGGTGTTAAACATTCTTTTCTTAAATAGTATATTGTATTTGGGAATAGATGTGGTTTACCTTCTGCATCTCCTTTAAGTAATGCTTCTGTGAATGCCCTTTGTAAGAGTCTTACCTCTTTTTCATAGTCCCCATATACTCCTACTACTTTTCCTCCAGGTCCGTATGCGGGCTCGTTTTTAAGGAAGTCTGGTACGGTGAATTCAAGTCCTATGCTTGTGAATGGTACTTGTCCCCCACGTGCTGCATATGCCATGTTTAGGTTGAAGATTAGCATTTCTACTGCTTGTCTTATTTTTTCGTATGGTAATCCTACTGCAAATGGTGCTACAAATACATTCCATAGGGACATTGCCTGTCCACCACTCATGTTTTGTTGAGCTGCTAGCATGATTTCACCCGAGTGGTTCATTAATGTTTCTATGTGATTTGGTGGAGCTGCTACACTTGTATGGTCTCCGGTACCATCAACTTTTAATCCATATCTGATGAATTGTCTTAAGTCATGTTGAAGACAGTTGATTGGTCTTCCTGCAAAGAATTCTAAATCATGTATGTGAACTGTACCATTCATATGTGCATCTGCTAGGTGGTGTGGTAGTATGTTTAGTAGTGTGTACTGTTTTAATGATTCATCTGCCACGTATTTGTGTATTGTTTCTGGGTTATGCATCATGTTTGCATTATCTTTGTTTCCATTTTCAATTAGATTTGTTATGTTGTACACTGGCATTCCTAGACGTGTATATTTTCTTCGTAGTGATTCTAACCCGTTTTCTGTTAATTTGGTGTTTACCATTTCTCTTATTATTGGGGCTGTTAAATAGTCTAGTTCTAATTTTTTAAGTTCTTTGTAGACTTCTGTAGCTATTTTATCTGCAAGTTTAGGTGTTGTTTGTGTTTCTTGAACTAGAGTATTAGCTATTTTTGATTTGTCAAATGGTTCAATTGTATCCCTACCTGTTCTTACTCGTAGTGTGTTATTATTATAGTATTTATCTGCGAGCTTTGTGTTTTCTTTTTTAAGTAGTTTGTATACGATGTTTTTTATTTCTTTTGTTGTTATATCATCGTGTGCTTCTTTGGATACTTTGTATGCTATTTTTTCAGCTAATCCTAATGGAATATTTATCATTATACAGGATCTTATCAGTTTTTCATAACTGAATTTTTCTTTAATTCCATCGTTTTTTATTACGTAAATATCATTTAGGTTATATGCATCTTGGATTGTTTCATAATCTTTCATCATAGTAGACCCTCACCTCTTTTTTTGAATATACGTTTTTTGGGAGTTTATTTTTGGCTATTTTTTTGTGAAAATGATAAAAAAATAAATTGATTATTTTAGTATCTAATATAAATTATAGTCTAGTAACTATATAAAAATTGGCTTTTTTTGAAAATTTTAGTACTTATATATTCGAACTATATTGGGTGATTATAATAAAAAATTAGAAAATAAAAAAAGAGTTCAAAGTTAGAAGAAAACATCTAAAGAACTCTGTTTAGATTTGTCACTTTCGAATAAGGAGTTTATTGAAGTCTCTAATATCTCTATACGCTCTACTACGTAGGGATTTATTGGATATCTATGTGATAAATCCTTAGATATGTCTAGGTACTTTAATACTGAACCTTTAGAAATGCTTAATATTAAGTTATTTCCACAAGTACACTCTCCTGATAGAGGTATACGTCTATATTTTGCTCCACACTTAGTACAGCGTACTTTCTGTCTTGAAAATGCTCTGATATTACCAGCCATATCTGGAAGGAAGTGTGAGTTTAAAACACCTTCAACTACTCCTTTTTGGTCTACTGAACGTAGTAGTTCTGCAAGTGCAATTTGATGTTCTACTTTGTCAGTCATACTCTGTAATGACTTGTAAAGACAAATTTTTGGTCCGGCATGTATCGAACTAGTTGGGTGCGAATAAATCAAACCATGATACTGATTATCAGTACCTAATCTTGATTCAACATTATCAACTAAATCATTAACATCTGAAGGTTTCACTCCACCCTCCTCAGTTTTATGATAAATTTCAAGAGGTATTCTTTTCATACAATCAATATTATGTGACTCATCATCAATTTCCTCAGGGTCAATACGAATACTTAGAACTAGTGGTGCATCCATACTACCTCCACGGGTACTTGGCAGATAAGTTTTACCAAAGTTTAATAATGCATCCAATAATAACATTACAGCATCTTCATCACTATCACAGTTTCTTCTCTTAGCTGAATGGAAGTATGGATGAGCATAACAACAAGAAGCCTTAGTAAAACCAACAATACGACCTAATACTCCGGCTGATGTATGGGGAGCTAGACCAGCGACAAGATGACCTACAAGATCAAGTCTTGTTTCAGCATTGTAAAATGGCTCCATATCATAATATCGTACAAGTAAATCATCTACAAATTTAGATACCTTTAATAAGTAATCACCACAACTTTCACTAACCACGATATCCTGGATTTTTATCTCAACAATCTGATTATCATCAGTTATAGGTTCACCATAAATATCCTCAGTATAGCCTAATTCTACTATTTTTTCATGTGGAACTCCTATTTCTCTTGGAATAAAATGTGTTAATGGAAGATCTGTTGAATCATGTCTAATTGTACCATCACGATATGTATATACATCATTACGTGCACGTAGAATACCCTTCTCTAATGGTTCAGGATATTTATCCTCAGAGATTAAACCTTTTACACCTTTAACCTCATCCATTCTACGTACGTTCACATTATCAAATGCATCAGCTAATAATTTTCCTAATTTAATATTCTTAGGACTTGAACTTTCAAGTTCAGTGCGTGAGCCACAAACAGGACATATTGATTTAAATGATGTTACCTTACAATCTGGATTAGTGCATTTACATTTTGCAAGAGTAACCTTAATAGTACCCTTCTTAGCAGCTTCTACTATATTACGTATATTACCAGCATAATTACCGATAGGGAATAATGAGTGTGGTGCAGGTCTCATCAATCTTTCCTTAGTTTTTTCTGGACGTCCTACACGTCCTCCTATATATGTTGGTGCTTTTGCTTTAATCTTACATGGACTTATAAGATTAATAGCATCAATAGTTTTCATATCCTCATCAGGTGATAAGTGTTTCTGTAAAACTTTCATTAATGTATATAAATCATCATTTGACATTACTAATGATTTATTATTAACATGGTGTGGTATTCCTAGAACTTCAAGTATTCTTTTATGGTAGTCAATAGGGATACGGTTCATATCTACATTATATACTTTTTCTGGACTATCAACTATACTGTACAAGTAATCTCGTAAGTCATTTAGTTCTTCCTTTGTTACGTCATGATAATAATAGGTGTATTTAGGATGTAGGGGAGTGTCTGTTTTTTCAGCAATTTCAAATGCCTTTTTAGCATCAATATCTAGTTTTAATAAATCACCTAATTCCAGTTCTTCTTTAAAACCTATGCCAAAATCATCATGTGTCTGTTTATAGTATTCTGAATTTTCAACTTCCTGAGCCCACCATTCCTGACACCATGAAGCAGCATCTAATGGTATATTACCACGTAGATATTCACCAAATGCTACTAGCATGTCACCTAAGAATATGATTTCCTCAACATCATGTCTTATTGAAATAGCCTGTGAAACATTATTTACACTGACAACATCACCATTTTTCAATTTTACAATAGGACCTTCAATTGAATCACAAGGCACTACACAGTTACCTTTACCAGGTTTTTCAATTTTCATCTGAGTACCTACAGCTAGAAATTCAACTATTTCCATTGTAGCTGGATGAATAGCCATTGATGCTAATCCACTATCTCTAGTTCTACCATAACGTAGTCTAAAACCACCTTTAGCACTAGGATATGACATTACAGGTCTTCCACCAATAATATCTTCCATGTATTTAGCTTTCTTCTTAGGTTTTTCTTCCTCAGCATCTTCATCTTTCTTTTCTTCTTTTTTATCTGCTTTAGGTGCTGTGAAATCTGCTAACCATCCCCATCCATCTATTTTTAATGTTTTTGCATATTTCACGATTTTTCTGGATTTCTGAATTATTCCCTCTGCAATAGCAAGTAGTGCTCCTCCTCTAATATTGTTTGTTTCTACACGAGGAAGATCTCTATTTTGCACTTCTATAGGGTCTGTTTGTTCACCAGTTACTTCAACAGGAATACCTCTGACTGCCCGTCTTACCTCATCTGATGTTGGTGAATACTGAAGATTCGTTACCTCTGATTCATATAATTCTACTTCTTCAACGTAACGTTCAATTTCATCATCTGTAGGTTTATATCTGTCAAGTCCTAAAGACATTCGTATGTAATCTCCTAGAAGTACGGCTAATGCTGCTGCAGTACCTCCTGCACTACGAATCGGTCCGGCAAAGTATACTCCGAAACATTTTGTACCATCAGGATTATCTTTAATTTTTACTTTAGCAATACCTTCAAGTGGTGCAGCAACTACACCCTCTGTTAATATAGCAAGAGCTGTACGAATTGCATTATCTGCATTTTGTTCCTGTACTTCATAATCATTATCTTGTCCTTCTACATCATCTTGAGTTGCAATTTCCTTAGCTATTTGAAATGCAACTTCTTCTCTTGACATGTCTTTTTCTAATTCTTTAATTCTCTTAGCAACACCTTCAGGACCTACAAGTCCTTCTACACGTTCTGCTAAGTCTTTTGCAAGTGGAATTTCTGGAACTAGTTCAAGATCTTTGCCTTGTTTACGTGCTTCTCTAGCTATATCATAGAGTTCTTCAGTTTTTTTTTCAAGCATTTCAAAATAATCCATCAAGTAACCTCCCATAATATTTATTTATTGTAATAATTTTTGTCATAATAGTTGATTATAGTATATGAAATTTTTAACTAATCTTTTTTTCGTTATATAATATTATTAAACACATCTAAAGATGAAATACTAAAATTCCTGTTAATTGTTTATATCCAAAAATAGGTGTAAAATTATCCTAAGAGTAAAGAATATAGTATTAATTTTTATTTATTAAGATAGTAATGCTAGATAAGATTAAATAAAATAATAAAAATAATATATATTAATAAAATTTAGGAGTGAAAAAATAATGACATACAACCCACCATCAGATGTTATGATTTATGACACCACTCTCAGAGATGGTGAGCAAACACCTGGTGTTACGATAACAACTGATGAAAAAATAACAATAGCAGAAAAATTAGATAAACTCGGCGTTGATGTTATCGAATTGGGTTTCCCAGCAGCATCTAAGGGAGAACAAGAAACATTCAGAGAAGCAAGTAAATTAGGTTTAAACGCACAACTCAGCGGATTAGCAAGAGCATTAACAAAAGATATTGATAAAGCAATTGACTCTGACGCTGACTATATACATACATTCATAGGAACATCACCACTCCATAGAGATTATAAACTTAAAATGTCTAAACAAGAAATATTAGACAAAGCTGTAACCGCCGTCGAGTATATTAAAGACCATGGAATTGTAGCTGAATTCTCATGTGAAGATGCTACAAGAACAGAACTTGATTACTTACTAGAAGTTTATGAAGCAGTTCAGGAAGCTGGTGTAGATAAGATTAATGTACCAGATACCGTCGGAGTAAGTATTCCTGTAAAAATGAATGAATTAATTTCTAATCTACGTGAGAAGATTAATGTACCTATAAGTGTACATTGTCATAATGACTTTGGATTAGCAGTTGCTAACACTTTAGCATCAGTAGAAGCTGGTGCACAACAAGCACAATGTACAATCAATGGTCTTGGTGAAAGAGCAGGAAATGCTTCATTAGAAGAAATTGTAATGGGTTTACATAAGTTCTATAAGATTAATACAAATATTAATACTAAATTACTAGTAAATACTTCTGAAACAGTTTCAAGAATTACTGGAGTAAAAATGCCACCTAATAAGGCAATTGTCGGAGAAAATGCATTTGCTCACGAGGCAGGTATACATGTACAGGGAGTTCTTGCTAACAGTGAAACCTATGAACCAATGAAACCTGAAGAAGTTGGTCATAAAAGAAGAATTGTTCTTGGTAAACTTACTGGTGCTAATGCTGTGAAATCAAAACTTGATGAATATAACATTAAGTTAAATGATGAACAATTTGATCAATTATATTCTCAGATTAAAGCACTTGGAGATAAAGGTAAAACTATTACAGATATGGACTTTAGATCAATAGCAGAGGCAATACAAGGAAAACCTACCGAAGAAAGAATTAAATTAATAGGAATTAATGTAATGACTGGTGATAACACCGTTCCTACCGCAACTGTCAAGTTAGACATTGATGGTGAAGTAAGTTACTGTGCAAAAACTGGTGTAGGTCCAATTGATGCAGCTGTAAATGCTATTCAGGAACTTGTAAAACAAGTTGTAAATCTTGAATTAGTAGAGTACCATATTGAAGCTGTCACCGGTGGAACTACTGCATTTGGAGAAGTATTCGTAATTACTGCTGATGAATTAGGTAATAAAGCCACTGGAAGAGCTAGTGATGAAGATATCGTAAAATCTAGTATTGATGCTGTGCTTAGTTCTGCTAATAAATTATTAATGCTAAGAAACTAAACACACCCCTTATTCTCCATCTTATTTTTTTATTAAATAGAATTCTTTGATTTATAGCAGAAATAGATAATATTAAATATAGTGAGAAATAAAGACAATATTAAGCTATAAAATTATAGTTTACTATAACGGAGGAAAACAATATGCCAGAAGAAAATATAGTATACATCGGAAATAAACCAGTAATGAACTACGTATTAGCTGTAGTAACACAAATGAACAGCGGAGTAACAGAAGTAATATTAAAAGCAAGAGGCCGAGCTATAAGCAGAGCTGTTGATGTTGCTGAAATAGTAAGAAACAGATTTATATCTGATGTTGATGTTAAAAGTATCAACATAAGCACCGAAGAAATTGTTGGAAACGAAGGAACTTCCTCCAATGTTTCAGCAATAGAAATCAGATTAAGCAAATAAATAAAATAACTATAATTATTTAAACAAAATATATTTTTTGTTTTTATTCTTTTTTTAAAATATCTATTATTTAATTTAATGTATTCCTTTTTGGATGAATATATCTTCTTTCTATCAATACTCATTTTAATTAGTAATTTTTTTTGTAATGTATTGAAATTTAATTTTCAGTAGAAAAAGTTCTTTTTTTAAGAAAAAAATGTTAATAAAAAAAATTAATAGGGAGAGGATTATTTTAGAAGAATTTACTTAATTGTTCTTCCTTTTGTATACCTTATTAATACCGTATGCAGCTATTACTATTATTGCTGCTACTATAATCCAGTAATATGTATATACACTTGTTGGACCTATTTGTTGATCAGTGTTAAGTGAGTATACATGACCATCTTCTGTTGCAAAGAATAATGATCCACCACTAGTTACAGGTGAGCTAGTTATACCTCCAGATATGTTTGGTAAGTATCCTGGGTTGTAACTCCATACTGAATCTCCAGTAAATTTATTGTATATATTCATACTACCAGAATCTGTTCCTATAGCAATATTGTTTCCGAATATGGATGGTGTTCCATTGATTGAACTTCCTGTGTCAACATCCCATTTTTTAAGTCCGTCTCTTGTATCCAATGCATATACACTACCATCTTCTGTTCCTACATATAATGTGGATTGTCTTGCATCAATTGATGGTGATGAGGATACTGGTGATTGTGCATTGTATGACCATACATCTGATCCATCTTCTGCATTAATTGCATATACCTGATTATCATCTGAACCTACATAAACTGTTCCATCTGATACTGATGGTGATGATTTTACATCGTCACCTGTGTTGTAAGTCCATTTTACTAAACCAGTGTTTGTATCAATTGCATATACTTTATCATCGTCTGAACCTACATATAATGTATCTCCGTCAATTACTGGTGATGATTCTACAGAATCACCTGTTTTGTATTGCCATGCTACAGAACCGTCAGCTCTGTTAAGTGCATATATGTTACCATCGTCAGATCCAAAGTATACTTTTGATGAATCTACTGCTGGTGAAGATTTAATACTATCTCCAGCTTTGAATTTCCAGTTGTTGTCACCGTTATCTGCATTATTTGAATATAAATATCCATCATCTGAACCTACATATACTGTACCACCGTCTACTGCAGGACTTGATTCTATTGCACCATCAGTTGTATATGTCCATGATTCATTTCCATCTTGTGCATCTAATGCGTATAATGTTCCTTCTTCTGTTCCTAGATATACTTTATCTCCATATAATACAGGTGTTGTATTTACACTGCCATTTACAGGTACTGTCCATGTTTGTGTAGCGAAGGAGGCATCTTGTGGAACATATCCAGTATGTTTTTGATTACCCTGGAACATTGACCAATCAGCTGCCGATAGAGAAGTTATACTTCCCATTAATACACAAAATACTACTAGGCATATTGCTAATTTTTTCATGTGATTTTTCATTTTTCAACCTCCGATTAAATATCTCTGTTAAATCTTAATACTCCTACTATGAAGAATAGTAATGCAAATGCTAATAATACTATTATATCTACAGAAACTGATCCTAATCCAGCTCCTTTTAACATTACTGCTCTTATTGCATCATTAGCATATGTTAAAGGTAGTATGTAAGCAATTTTCTGTAATACCCATGGCATGGTTTCTGTTGGGAAGAAAACACCAGATATGAACATCATAGGCATTGCTATAGGCATTACTATTTGAATATAATCTTCTTGGGTCTTTGCTGTAGCTGAGAACATTATT
>CACZOU010000067.1 GCA_902782945.1 uncultured Methanobacteriaceae archaeon | reverse complement strand
TTAACTCACTATTTTTGTACTATTTATTGAGTTGTTGTTAGTTAATCCATTTATTAATAAAATTATTCAAAAAAAAGAAAAGAAGGCGTTTAATATGTTTTATCTGAATTTTTCATCAAAATTCTTTTTATTTTCTTTAAGATTAATTTTGAATTCATCGTAGTGTTTTTGGTAGTCTTCCTCTGTTACTTGTCCTTGTGAGTATTTTATTGTATCATAGATTATGTATGCGAAGTTGTTCATTATTACACTTATGAATTCTAGGTATTCTAGTAGTATTGTAAGGTTATATGTTCCATGGGTATTGTCTTTTATATTGTCCATTGATTCTAGTAGTTTATCTAATAGTTTTAGTACCATGAATTTTATTTCTGAGAAGTCATTGGATAATTTATCTCGTATATAGTCATTACTGTTTACAAATGAAAATATTATGGGAAATGTTATGTCTTTTGAGAATTTGATGAATTCTTTTATTGCTACATGTAGCTTGTTAAATTTTTGTTCATCTAAATTTCCTTCTTTTATTCCTTCTATGATTCTATCTATTATTTTATTGAATTTGTTTAGTAATTCATTTACTGAATTCGCATATGTGTTGGTTTGATTGACCATTGTTACATCCTACAATTATTTGTTATATTATATTATATTATTTGTATCATTGTATTAGTAAAAATGGGTAGTTTTAGTAAAAAAAAGAATAAGTTATGGAGGTTATGTATTTACTTTTTTTATTGTCTTAGTATATTTTGATATTGTGGATATTTATCTGTGAATTCCTCAATATCTTCTAGTAGATAGTTGAAGTAGCTGTCTACGCTTTTTTCAAGTGCTTCTTTACGGAAGATTTTTTGTTTTAGTCTGTGCCTTGCTAGTTCTGATTTTGTTTTATCATCATCTATTGTCGGCATTATTAATTTGTATTTTGCGTTTATTCCATCTTTTGTGTAGTATGTTAGATCGTTTAGTAAATCTGGTAATACTTCACCTTCATTTGTTATAAATTTATACATTGATTCAAAAGTCTTTGTAAAATATATTAGATCTAGTTTTGGATTAAATATATTGTTATAGTGACTTTCTACTTTTTTTATTGAATCTATATCCCAATCAATCATATTTAAACCTACTTAAATTTATGATTGTGTAATATTATAATAAAATTATATATATAGTTTTCGAAAATATTTAAATAGATGATTAATTATACTTAATTTGATTTATTTTATAAAATTAGTGTAGTTTAATGCTTTAAAAATAGTATTTTTTCTTGTTTTGTATAATATGGAAGTAGAATTACTGAAAGCTCTTTTTTTTGGATAATTTATGTTTTAGAGGTAATATTCCGTATTTTTATTTTTATCTTTCAGTAATTAATATATCTTCCATTTTGTCTTTTGTCCTAACTTGGGACACTTGCCCGAATGACTCGACATTTTAAGGCCTCCTTTATGCTTTCAAAGATATTTTTAATTATTTTATTGTAATTTTGTTATATTCAATACATACATTATATGAATATATCAATATATATTCATATAATAATATTATGTATTCCTTCTATATAAATGTATCGAATATCATAAACTCTTACCCAACAAGTAAACCAGCTTTGGATAATCAGAATTCTCAATATCCATTCTAACATAACAACCAGTAGCTATAATTCTACCAACATCCTCAAAACCAAGATACTTCACAAGAGTATTATAATAAACCTCCAATGTAGTCATTGTCCAGTCATTAGCATCAGCACTAGTAGCCATTAAAATAGATTTATTCTCATTATTCATAATCCTATGATTATTAGCATGAAAACGGTCAATAACCAATTAACTGTGCATCAACCCCAAAGTAATACAAGGGAGTAACAAAAACTATAAGATCAGCCCTAAGTAGATGAGGTTAACTTATCCATACTATCTCTTTTAACACATTTACTATTAGTTATACAAGTATCACAGCCTTCACATGGACCAACATCCTCAAAAGCAGCATCAAACCTATAAACATTATGTCCATCTTCCTTAGCCCCTTCAATAAATTTTTCAGTAAGTAATACACTTGTACCATTCTTATGTGGACTACTATTAATAACTGTTATATTCATAAAAAAAACACTCCTATATTATTTAATTAATTTTGTAAAACATCAATCTTATCCCACATGATAAGTCCATCCTCATCAACATACTCCTCATCACAATGAACCTTATCAACACGCCCAAAGAATACTGTATGAGTACCTGGCGTTACAGATTCAATAACAGTACATTCAAAGTTCACAGGACAATCAACAAGTAATGGAGCATCAACTACGTCACCATCAACAGTTGGAATATTCTCTAGTTTATCAATATCTCTACCAGATGTACCTCCAAAGTAATTCATAGTATCCCTATAATCTTCTCTTGCAATATTAACAACAAACTCTCCACTTTCAGTTATAATACTATGAGAGTATCTTATGTCAATTATTGCTATCATGATTATTCTTGGTTCAAAGCTTACATTAGCAGCAAAGCCTATAGGTAATGCATTATCTTTACCCTTCTTATCTCTACATGATACTATTACACATGGTTCTGGTTGAATATAATTACTAGTATCTACCTCAATCTTCATTATAATCACATCTCATTATAGTTTTATCTATTCTTGTATAGTTCTACTCCTCTTTTTAATCTATCTAGTCCATCAAGTAAAATCTTTCGTGGACAAGCAATATTTATCCTTACAAATTGTTCTCCAACTTTTCCAAACTGTACTCCCGGTGATAATAGTAGGCCAGTTTTCTTGTTCAGAAAATCACAGAAATCCTCCCCATGTATACCTAATCTACTGCAATCTATCCATAATAGATAAGTTGCATCTGATGGTACTAATTCAATCTCAGGTATATTATTTTTTAAGTAATCTTTCAGTAATTGCTTGTTATCATAGAGGTATTGCCTTAATTGATTAAGCCATTCATCCCCTTTAGTATATGCTGCTATAGTACCCTTTATTGCAAAGATATTAGGGTCATTTATACAGTCCACATCAATAACCTTGAATATCTTTTCTCTTAGATTAATATTTGGTATACATACTGCTGCTGTTTTTAATCCGGCTATGTTAAAAGTCTTTGTGGGAGCTATTATCATAATAGTATTATCACGACATTCCTCGGATATATTTATAAATGGATTATATTTTCTTCCAGGATCAGTTAAATCTCCATGTATTTCATCAGCTACTACTACAACATCATGTTTCCTACATAATTGTCCTATTCTTTCTAGTTCCTCTTTTGACCATATTTTTCCTATAGGATTATGGGGATTACATAGTAGCATTAACTTCACATCATCCCTTGCTAGTTTTTCTTCTAAGTCATGAAAGTCTATTGAATACTGTTTATCCTTGTATATTAGCTTATTTTCTATTACTTCTCTTTCATTATCATCTATTATATAGAAGAACACGTGATATACAGGTGTTTGTATCAGTACTTTATCACCTTTACTTGTTAGTTTTCTGATAACTGTTGATATTGCTGGTATTACTCCAGTTGTATATTTTAGCCAATCCTTTTCTAGTTTAGTGTCATACTGTTTCCACCAGTCAATGTATACTTCATACCATTTATCCTGTATCATGGTATATCCATATACTCCCATTTCTGTCGTATCTATTATTGCTTTTGTTATCTCAGGGGCTGCTTTAAAGTCCATATCTGCTACCCACATTGGTAACTCTGTGTCAAAGTAGTCCCATTTTACTGAGCTTGTATTTTTACGGTCTAGTATAGTATCAAAATCATAATTCATTTTAGTTTATATTCTCCTGTTCTTGTCTGTTAAATCTATATATTATTTGTTATTAATTACCTTATTCCAATTCATTTATTATGTTAACAGTAATATTACAAAAGCAATAAATATAGAAATTATGATGGATGATAAAATCAAAGTATCAGTAATTATACCAGTATATAATGCTGAGAAATTTCTAGGAGAATGCCTGGATAGTGTACTGAATCAGACATTGCATGATATAGAGGTAATATGTGTTAATGATGGATCCACTGATAACTCATTGAAGTTATTACGGGAATATAAGAGTATGGATAATCGTGTGATAGTATTAAATGAGAAAAACTGTGGTGCTGGAATATCAAGAAAAAAAGGACTTTATATAACTAGGGGTGAATACGTAGCCTTTGTTGATGCTGATGACATATTAGATAAGAATTACTGTGAATTATCTTATATGAATGCTTCCCATAATCATGCAGATATGACCTTTTTCAGAGTAAAATACTTTACAACAGATAAGTCTAGAATAACATATCCTGGTAAATTCAACCTAAAAACAGAATTACCTGACAATACAAATTATGATAACTATACCTTCACATGGAATACAATACCATCACTAGTATTCAATAGGTTCGTCAATATATGGTCAAGAATATACAGAAGACAATTCCTGCTTGATAATAACTTCTACTTTCCAGAAAAACTATCATTTAATGATGTACCACTACACGTAGAATCAGTACTCACAGCTAATAGAATATCCTTTGTAGATGAAGTATTATATAGTTACAGGTTAGATAATCCATACTCCATAACCGAAAAATCACATACAAATAGGAAGATATTTGATTTTTTTAAGATAATAGAACATGAACAACACTACTTGGAAGATCATGGTCTTGACCAAATACTGAAAAATGAATTCACACAGATGAAAATAGACCATCTCACATATCATTTATCAACCATAAACAAGAATGAAACACAAATTGGTGATGAATTCCATAGAAGAGTTAAACAGGAATTCCAGTCAATGAATCTAACTGAAAAAGAATTCAAGTTACTGCCTCATCAATTTGCAGCTAATTACTTAGCAGTTATGAATTCAAAATCCTTTGAGGATTATTTTAATAAACAAGAACACTATAATAATTGTGATGTTGAATATGAATTTAAAAAACTAGAAGAATCAAAGAGTACCCTGTTTAAAGTTAAGAATAAACTAAAATCAATACTAAAATAATCTAAAATAAGTGGAGGTGAATTGGTATTAATTCTATGATAATTTAATCATAGAATTTACCAAGGAATGATTTCAATCTCTCGTTTTCTGTGGAGAATACCTCTTCTGGTGTTCCCTCTTCCACGATGTATCCATCATCCATGAATATAACCTTATCAGCTACTTTTTTTGCAAAGCTCATTTCATGGGTTACAATAACCATTGTCATATTATCTGCTGCTAGGTCTCTGATTACATTTAATATTTCACCAGTGAGTTCTGGGTCTAATGCTGATGTTGGCTCATCAAAAAAGAGTATATCCGGATTCATTGCAAGTGCTCTTGCAATTGATACTCTCTGTTGTTGACCACCAGATAATTCACAGGGATATGCTTCTTCCTTGTCCTCTAAGCCCATCTTCTTTAGTAATTCACGAGCTTCCTTATATACTTCGTCTTTATTTCTTTTCTGAACACGGATTGGTGCATTTGTAATGTTTTTCATAACAGTATGATGTGGAAATAGATTGAAATCCTGGAATACTAATCCAAATCTACCTTCAAATATTATTTCCCCACTATCTTCCTGTTCAAGGTCTGTTAGACATCTTAGAAGTGTTGATTTACCAGAACCTGATGGTCCTATAATTGCTAGTACTTCCCCTTTATCAACACTAAGAGAAATATCTTTCAATACTTCATTATCATCAAAACTCTTTCTAAGATTCTTTATTTCTAATAGTTTCATGATACTTCCTCATATATTCTGTCTTTTGTCTAATCGTAATAATCTAATTTTTTCTCTATATATTCCATTACTGCTGCAACTATTATGTTGAATACGTAGTAGAATACACCGGCTGCAAATAGGGACATTATTGATGCTTCTGATGCTGCTATTTCCTTTGCTACTGTGAACATTTCTGGTACTGCTATTACAAATGATAATGATGTATCTTTTACTAGTGTTATTACTTCATTTGTTATTGCTGGTAATACTGCCTTGAATACTTGTGGTAGTATGATTATGAAGAATGTTTCATATTTACTGTATCCTAGTATTTGTGCTGCCTCGTATTGTCCTTTTGGAATTGATTCTATTCCACCACGATATATCTCTGCAAAGTATGCAGCATAGTTTAATACGAATGCTATGATAACTGATACTATCCTGAAATCACTTGATACCTGTAATCCAAATAAATAGTATGGTCCAAAGAATACTACTATTAACTGTAGCATTAATGGTGTTCCCCTCATAATTGAGATGTATATTCTCATAAGCCATTGTAGTGGAGCAAATTTACTCATTCTACCCCATGCTATTACTAATCCTAATGGTAGTGAGAATAATAGTGTGAGTAGAAATATTTCAATAGAAGTGAGCATTCCCCATGCTAGCTCACTTAGTATTATGCTTAATAACATGTTTTATTCACCTATTGTTGTGTTATTTGTTGTATTATTTTTACCTAAACTAACAGATTCAGGAACACCATAGTCATCATATTTACTTGCAATTTTATCTATGGTACCATCAGCTGCCATTTCATCTAGAGTTTTCTGTACTTTATCTCTTAGTTGTGTGTTACCTTTTTTAAATCCAATTCCATATTGCTCGGAGGATATTTGTTCATCTAATATTTTATAATCCCCTGAATTCTTTTTATTATGAATTTGGTATTTTGCAACTCCCATATCCATTGCTATAGCATCTGCTGCACCACAGTCTAAGTCCATGAATGCTGTGTTGTAATCTGTAACTTGTACTAGATCTTTAAAAGTACTTGTTAATGTTTCATTATCTTCTAACGCATATAATGCTGATGAATCTTCTTGTGTTTCTACATTTTTATTTTTTAGGTCTGCTAAGCTACTGATATTTGATGTTTTTTTAACTACAATTACCTGTTTATTATCAACGTATGGTTTTGACCATGTGTAATCGTCTTCTCTACCGTTGATTGTGAAACCATTCCATATACAATCAATAGTACCTGAATTTAATTCACTGTCTTTACTGTTCCAATCAATAGGTTGTTTGACGAGTGTCCAGTTATTCCTGTTACATACTTCTTGGGCAAGATCTAAGTCAAATCCTATGTATTCTCCATTATCATCTTTGTAACCATAAGGAGGAAAATTTGGATCAAATCCAAGAACTAATACATTCTCATCATTAGAAACAGATGTTGTATAATCATTATCAGTAAACACTCCTGAAAATGCTACACATAGTATTATTACAACTAGTATAACAAGTGCCAGGATTGCCATGAATTTCTTATCCATAAAAAATCTCCATGTTTCCAATTGTTTATTCAAATACCCCTAATATATTTCATTAAAGAATAAAAAAAATTAAGTGTATGAATAAATATTTGTAATCTAAGATATTTTAAATTAATTAATAAAAATAGAATAATATGATAAATAATTAAACAAACTAAGTATAAAATGTGAAAAATAGGCTTATTTATTCTATCAAGATGCGTGTTATATTATTAGAATAATAATTTCTTGATAACTTATTTATATTAATTAAAAGATATAATTCTATATATAAATTAGTGATTAAAATGACTTCAATTGATTATGATTTCGAGAATCCCGATTCAATTCCAATAAATATTTGTATGACTATTATTCTTAAGAGTCAAGAGAAGTTTTATCATGAAAAATTAAGAGATGTTGATGTTACTCCTGCAGAATTACCTGTTCTTATACAATTATATACACATCCTGGATGTACTCAACGTTCAATTGTTAAATCTTCATATATAACAGAATCTAATGTTGCTAAACTTCTGAAACGTCTTGAGAAAAAGAATATTGTAGAAAGAAAGGTTGATCCAAATAAAAAGAATAGAAATCTTGTCTTTTTAACTGAATATGGTTCTGAGATTACAGGTAATCTATTAGACATAAGTAGCAATTGGGAAGAAGATATTACGGAAGATCTTTCAGAAGAAACTTTAAAAATATTTAAACAATTATTATTTGATTTATGTCTTAAATCAGCCAAATATCTTCAAAATTCTTAGTATTATACTTTTTTTATTATTTTATCATTATTTTATTAAGAGTATTTCATTTTATCGTGTTTAAATTACTTGTTTTAGTATTTTTTTACAGTTACATTTATATAGTCATTATGTTATAAGTAATAATTAGAACTACTTGAATATTCAAGTAGATTGTAAAGGTGATTTAAAATGAAAGTAATAGGAATAAACACAAGTCCACGTGACGGAAGTAACAACAAAATAGCAATACAAACAGCACTCGATGCAGCAGCAGCAAAAGGAGCTGAAACAGAAATATTTGATACATGTAAAATGAACATAACAGGATGTCAAGG
>CACZOU010000066.1 GCA_902782945.1 uncultured Methanobacteriaceae archaeon | reverse complement strand
GAATCATACGATACCAATAGTCTACTTCCCAACCATTGGTCCAATCATCTATAGGATTACTTTCCCAACCTCTATCTTCAGCACATTCAATTATTAGTTGAAGGGGAATAGGAACATCAAATCTAATTTCCTTTTCTTTACCTTCTTCAAGGTCCGCTAAAGCATTGTTTATAGCTACTTTAAGAAAAGTTATTCCTTGTTCAATATCAGTTTTAATATACTTATTCATAATTCCTCTTTTAATAAATTATTATTATGATCAAATACTTGAACTGGTCCTAAATCTATTTGTGAGTCCCATAAAACTTCACTATCGTCTGGATCTAAATCATAATTTATAGCAGCTTCTATAGTTTTATCATTTATTTCTTCTACTCTATAAATATCTTCAACCCAAACTTCTATTTTACGTTGTACATAAATTTTTTCCATAATTAATCATAATTACATTCAGGATCTGTAGGATCTACGGTACAATCTTTATCATTACAATAATTGCGAATACTCCCATCAGCTCTTTTTAGCTTACGAAAATATCCGCAATTATAACAGTTACTACAGTAATGCATTATTTCTTTCTATCTCTATCATTAATTTCTTTTCCACATACTGTACATCTATAACCATCTATTTTATCTCCTTTTCCTCTAGGATTAAATAAACGATTTCCTTTACCATAAACTTCATCTTGATAATCACTTTTACAAGTACAATGAAATACTTTTGTTTCCATATTTTTATTTTTTTTTTAGATTAATTAAAATCTCCTTTTTTTATTTTTTCATCAAGAAATTTTAATTTTTTTGTATAATACCATTCTATTCTATTTATTGATTCATAAAATGGAAGGTCAGCATCTCCAGAAGTATTTTCGTGAGGCCACATAGGATAATTTATTAGATCTGATTTTATTAACTAATTAGACTTTTTCTAAATATATGTCGGAACTATATAAAATTTGTCTCTAAACATATTCCATCGATTTTGAACTAATTTTTTAAAATAGGGATCTTTAAATAAATAAATATAATATAATGAATATATTATAGTAAACTAAGAAAATCTATCTATAGTTTTATCATATCCATAAAAATCCTCATCACATAAATTACATAAAGTCTAATAATCAAAATCCCATACAGGACCCATTGTTAATTTTTTATTTTTATCTAAATAACAGTAAGTTGATTTTGGGTGATTACATTCAGAATTCATCATAAGTTCTTGAACAAACCAATAATCAATAAATGAATTAATATCAATATAATTAAGATATTCCTATGATAAAAGTTTTTTACTATCAATAAATATATCTTCTATAGTATTAATATAATCCTATACATATTTAAATTTTTCTAACGTTAATTTATTTTCATCAGGTTCCTTAAACATATAAGGTAAATTCATTTTTGCACTTTTAAATTTATTTATTTCATCATAATACTAATCTATTTCAAGTAGTACACCTTCTTTTGATAAATTAATTCTATCAATTTTAATTTGTTCACATAAATAATAAGTACCTAAATGCTAATTATTTAAATTAAATTCTACATAATCTCCTGATGGAGTCCATTCTAATTCTGTCTACTTTGCAATATAAAAAGCTATATCATAACGCATCATTGTTCTATCATAAGCATTTGCAAGTAATACCCATCTTTTGTGTTCAGGTAATCCCCAAAATGAAGCTTTTTTGTTTAATTTTAACGTATAAGGTTTTTTATACTAATCCCAAGTAGAATTACCTCTTCCTTTAATACTAATTATATGCTCTGATATAAAATCTCCATTTTTATCATAAAACCTCATAACAGCATTTTCTATCCAGGTTTCTTTATCAATTGTTAAAAAAGGAAATGTATTAATTTCAACTCGTGGAAGACCTGTATTATATTCAGTTAAATTATTATCTATATTAGGTGTTTTATCATCTTCATTATTAGCACAACACTATATAATAAGTAATAATGATAATAATAATATTAATCTTAACATAAATTATTTATATAATCATTTACTGCTAAAGAAAATGTTTCAGTATCTGCAAGTCCACAAGATTTAAATTCTGGACAAAATCCTCTATAGAAACATTGAGGTACACAAGCTTCTGCTAATTCAGGTTCAGTTTTTCTAAGTTCTTCTACTACTTGTCTCCAAATATTTCTAGTTTTAAATTCTGCTCTATTGCACAACCTTACTTTACTAATATTAATTATTTCTTGAGCATTAAGAAACAATCTCATATTAACAGGATCAATTTTCTTTTGTTCTTCTCTAGGAACTTGTTTTCCATCAATGTCTGGGCGCGAGGTACTTACAAATGGTTGTGCATGAATATGTCTAACAAGATGTACTGATACATAATTAGG
>CACZOU010000065.1 GCA_902782945.1 uncultured Methanobacteriaceae archaeon | reverse complement strand
TATTATTTAAATACACGATAAAGAGATGTGAATAAAATGCCAGAATATAGAAGAAAATTTAGAAAACAAATCCGAAGACTAGAAGACTCTATAGAAGAACTAAGTAATTTAACTATATCAAATTATGAAGGAGCTATAGACTTATTTAACAACTATTCTGATGAAAAATATCAGAAAATAGAAGAAAACACAAAAGAAATCACAGAAAAAAGTCAAGAAGTTGAACAAATGTGTTTAAAATTATTAGCTATGGAACAACCTGTAGCTAATGATTTAAGATTCATTGAAAGTTCTATAAAAATATCTTCTCACTTAAAAAGAATCAGCAAATTATCAATAGATATTGCAAGAATTGCATCAGACTTAAAAGTAGATGAAATTCCTGAAAAACCATTAGAATCCATGAACAAAATGGCTGCAGAAACAGGAAGCATGCTTAAAAGAAGTATCAGATCATTCTTAACAAGAAATTCTGAAGAAGCTGCTGAGCTAGAAGAAGATGATGATGTTGTAGACGATTTATTCGATGAATTCTTACTTACCATCACAAAAACTATGAAAGAAAACACTGATACAATAGATGTTTTAGTACCATTCATATTAACATCAAGATACCTGGAAAGAATAGCTGATAGATCAGAAAGTATCGGTGCAAAAGTATTGTTAATGAACAAATACGAAACCGAATAAAATCCCCATTTAAGTCATATTCCCAAAAAATAGAATAAAACAAAATTAAGTAAATAAAAAGATAATTCCCTATAAAGTTATAAAATTTATAATCCCTTAGTCATTAGAAAAAGTCGTAAAAAAATATAATAAAATAAATAATAGTTCCCCCTATTATTTAGGTAGTGTGAGCCATCACCCCTTTAGGGAATATGACTAATAACCCCCTCTGATTTATTTTTTTTTAAAGAATTTATTACCCGAAAACTAATAGCTATAGTAATTTCTATTTTTTATACAATCAGTTTTCAAAATTTTAAATAAGTAATTATATTATTCTAAATTAATTTTGTTAAAAAAAGATAAGAATTGTAAGATGATATTAATGTTTTATTCATCTTTTAAGGTTATTGAAGCATGTCTAGCAGCCCAGCATTGTACACATATACCTACTGGAAGACCTGCAGTATGAGTATCAGCCATTTCTACATTTACACCTAGTGTTGTGGTTTTTCCACCTAAACCCATAGGTCCTATTCCTGTAGCATTAGCTATATCTAGTAAGTCATCTTCTAACTGTGCTAATCTTGGATCTTCATTATGTTCATTTATTGGTCTTAGTAGTGCTTTTTTTGCTAGTTTCATTACCATGTCTGATGATCCACCTATTCCTACTCCTATTACTGATGGTGGACATGGTTTTCCTCCTGCAGCTTTTATTGATTCTTCAAAGAATTGTTTAATTCCATCAAGTCCTTCTCCAGGTAGTAGCATTGCTAGTTTGTTATTGTTTTCTGAACCAAAACCTTTTGGAAATACTGTTAATTCCAGTTCTGGTTTATCTGATAGCTCTACGTTTATTTGAGGTATTCCATTTCCTATGTTGTTTCCTGAATTTTTTCTAGTTAACGGGTCAACAACATTTGTTCTTAGTGGTACTGTTTCTGTGGCTTTTTTTACTCCGTCTATTATTCCTTCCTGTAAATTTTCAACGTCAACCTTTCCTAATTTTACAAATATTATTGGTAATCCTGTGTCTTGACACATAGGAATACTTTTTTCCTCTGCTATTGCTATATTATCTAGTATAGATTTTATATTTAAACGTGCTATATCACTTTCTTCATTTTCATAAGCATTTTCCAATGCTTCTTTTATGTCTGTTGGTAAAATAATCACAGCTTTCTTATATATTTCACATACTGCATCTGCTACTTGTTCTTGTGTTATCATGTTATCATCCTATTATTCAAAAAATAAATGTTTACTATTAAAGAATATGTCAATACTAATAATTATAATTATATTTTAGATAATAATAGTTCATTATTAAAATAAATCAAAAAAGTAATGTCTAAACAAAAAAGTAATGTTATGCTTGGGAGCTTAAAATAAGATGAAAAAGAGGAAAAATTATATAATATAATTTATTCCGTTAAACCTAACTCTTTAGCTTGTTGATCTACAAGTTCCTGAATCATTTTTACATGTGCTTCGTCTAAGTGTTTGAAACGTTTCTGAACTTTTAAGTAGTCAATTACTGGTAATTTCTTATCAGGTTTTACAGTGATATTTAATTCACCGTTTTCAATTTCGTAGAGTATCCATGAGTATGTGTCTACTGCGAGTTTTCCTAATTCAATTGTTTTATTAGGAGCGTAACCCCAACCTGTTGCACATGGTTGTAACACATGTATATATGCTGGTCCTTTAGTTTCAGCTGCTTTTTTAACTTTGTTCATTAAATCATATGGATGGGATACACATGCTGTTGCTACGTATGGAATTCCATGTGCTGCCATAATCATTGCCATGTTTTTCTTAGGTTTATCTTCACCGAAACTTTTTTTACCTGCAGGGGAAGTTGTTGTACTTGCACCAAATGGTGTTGAACTACTTCTCTGAATACCTGTGTTCATATAAGCTTCGTTATCATAACAAATATAAATTATGTTTTGTTGTCTTTCCATTGCACCAGATAATGATTGTAATCCAATATCTGTTGTACCACCATCTCCACCGAATACTACGACGTTTGTATCTTCTTTTCCTTGTGCTTTAAGTGCTTCTTCTACACCACTTGCTACTGCTGAAGCGTTCTCGAATGCTACATGTACCCATGGTATGTTCCAGGAAGTTTCTGGATAAGGTGATGTAACTACTTCAAGACATCCAGTTGCTGATACTGCAACTGTATTAGGTCCTAATGCTTTTAAAGCTAATCTTACAGCTATTGTAGCACCACATCCTGCACATGCTCTGTGTCCAGATGCTAAATATTCTCTTTCGTCAATATCCATCTTAATCTACTCCCTTAATCCTATCCATTCTACTTTTTTAGTTGGATTTTCGGTTTTTTCAATGATTTCTTCTATGTCTGATGGAGTAATGTCACGTCCACCTAATCCTATGATAAATCCATATATTTCATTATCTAATGCTGAGCATGAATCTAAGTATAATGCTCCACCAGATGAGAATGATATGTTTTTATCAAGAACTGCTAATTTAGCATCTTTAACTGCTGCTTTAAGAGCTTCTTTTGGGAATGGTCTGTATGACCTTACTCTTACTAGTCCAATTTTTTTACCTTGTTCTCTTTGTTCATCAATTACATCTTTTATAGTTCCACAAATTGAACCCATTGCTAGTATTATAATGTCTGCATCTTCGGATTTGTATTCTTCTATTAAACCGTATGATCTTCCGAATTTTTCTCCGAATTCTTTGCCTACTTCTTCAATTACTGCTTTTGAATTTTCAATTGCTACTTCTAAATCATGTCTAATTTCAAGATAGTAATCTGAATCTGCTAATGTACCAATACTCATAGGATCTTCAGGATCTAAGTATGAGTGTCCTCTTTGATATTTAGGTAAGAAAGTGTCTACATCTTCTTGTGAAAGTAAGTCTACTGGCTCTACTGTGTGTGTTAATATAAATCCATCTACACATACCATTACTGGTACTGATACGTCAGGATTTTCTGCAATTTTGTATGCTTGTAATATGGTATCAAATGCTTCTTGTGCTGTTTCTGCATATATTTGTATCCATCCAGAATCTCTTTCTGAGATTGAATCTTGCTGATCGTTCCATATGTTAATTGGTGCAGATAATGCACGGTTTGCGTTTGCCATTACTATAGGTACTCTCATACCTGCTGCAGCAAATACTGGTTCATGCATGTATGCTAAACCTTGACTTGATGTTGCTGTAAATACTCTTACACCTGTACCTGCTGCTCCTATGGAAGCACTCATTGCACTGTGTTCGGATTCTACTCTTATATAATGAGCATCTAAATCTCCATCTGCAACATAATCTGCTAATCTTTCAGAGATTACAGTTTGTGGTGTAATTGGATATACTGGTATAACACTTGGTCTTGCTCTTTTTACTGCTTCAGCTATTGCTTCTGCAGATGATATAACTTTTACAACCATACTATTCTCTCTCCATTTTTATTGCATCTACTGGACATTCTTCTGCACAGATTCCACAACCTTTACAGTAATCATAGTTAGGATTATATTCTAAATCAATACATCCATCTGGACAGAATAAATAACAGATACCACAGCTTACACATTTATCTTTATCTGCAACTGGTTTGAATGTCCTCCAACTTCCAGTTTTGTTTTTCCTGGTACTTCCAGGCTCTTTTACAGCTGCTCCTACTGATTCCATAATATTCACCCATTCTCCTTAATTATTCGTTAACATATTTATTGTAGATAAATTCTGTAGCTTCCACGTTTGTTTTTGCTACTTTTCCACTAAATGTATCTTTAATTGTGTCTAATAGAGAATCTATTTTTACTATGTTTGTTTTAGCTGATAGGAATCCTAACATTGTTGTGTTTACTATGTTTCTTCCGATTATATCTAATGCGACTCCTGTTGCATCAACTAAGTGTGTATCTATATTTTGTTCATCTAAGGAAGGTATACTATCCCTTTCTGTATTAACTAATACTGAACCATCATCTTTTAATCCTGATGTAAGATCAACAACATTTGCTAAAGTTTCATCAAGAACAACTACATATTTTGGTTCATAAATTTGATATCTTCTTCTTATTGGTTTGTCACTGATTCTTGCGAATGCAGTTACTGGTGCGCCTCTTCTCTCTACACCAAATGATGGGAATGCTTGAGTATATTTATCTTCCTCAAATACTGCTTTTGCCAGGATTTCTGCTGCTGTTACAGCTCCCTGACCCCCACGTCCATGAAATCTTATTTCAATCATTGAGAATATTCCTCCAAATCATCTCATAATTTTTATATTATGTCTCTTGAATAAAAATAGTTACATCGTAGATATATGTTTTTCTGAAAATAAAATACTACAAATATCTAGACTATAATTAATCATGTTTTATCATTATATTTTTTATTATATTTATAATTGTGGTATATTAATTATAACCATTAAAAAATACATAATATTAATAAGTAAATT
>CACZOU010000064.1 GCA_902782945.1 uncultured Methanobacteriaceae archaeon | reverse complement strand
GTGATATTCACACTTTGATATCTATTATCATTAAATCCATTTTTATCTATGATTATAAAATGGTTTAGAAATTCAGGTTCTATGACTTCTTCATCTTCTCGGATATTTGCTATTATTTGGATTGATTGTATTTGAGATAGTTCTTTATAGTAGGATAATTCTCTTTTGGATAATTGCTCGAAGTGGTCAAGATATATGTGTGTTTGTGTATCTTTTGATTTTTCTGTAATCTCTTCTAGTAATTTGCTTATTGTCTTATTTTTTATTTCTGATTTTTTGTCAATTGTTCTCAGTATTTGTTCAATAGCTGTTTTTCCCTTTTTTGGTGATATGATATAGATTGCCTTAATTGTTTTATCTCGTTTTTTATAGCATTCATATAATTCTCGCTTATAAAGTAGCACATTATTATGTTTTTTAAGTTGTTCTGTTATTTTATCATTGGCCTTGTTCATTTAATATTTCCAATTCATATCTCTTCATACTGTATTCTTTTGTTTTTTCAACACCCACATATTTTAGAGAAATAATGTCACCAATATTAGTAGCCTCCATTATAGAATCTAATTGTACCTTTCCCCACACACAATAAGTCACATCTCCATCCTGAATCTTATATAACCTAGTGTTATATTTTCCAACATCAGATAATTTATCAACAAGTACTCCTTCAATCATTTCACCTTTCTCAGGATTCCAATATTCAGTCTTTTCTTCCATGTGTCTCCCTTCTTTCAATATAATATACTTTCATAGTATGTCCATTATTTGTTGTCTTACATCCATTATATGTTATTCTAATATAATCTTCAACTTCTATTTCAGACATCAATTCATCTAATTGAGTTTTACCCCAAATTTTTATTTCTTTATCATTTTTATCTAATAAAATATATAAATTCTGGTCATATTTCCCGACAGATTCAATTCTATTAATTAATTTTCCCTCCACCACATCTCCTAATTCTGGATTCCATACATTTCCTGTTATATGCTTCCATTCATCAGAATCATTTTCACTTGGAAAAAATTTAATATTAGACCACCTCCACATATCTTATCCAGAATATACTCAGTTTCATAGATATTAATATGTAAGAACGTTAAAAACTGCTTAAACGCTATACTAAAAAATTAAGCATTTAAAAGACAATAACATGTTAAAAAGGAATTAAATATAGAACAGATGTTTCCAAAAAAGAGTCAACACAAATAAACTGTAAACAACTAAAATTTCCAGAAATAAATTAGGTATCCCTGTAAAAATAACCAAATAAATATAATTTTACAAAAAATAAAATAACTAAGAAAAAACAATATATTATTATAAGATTATGTTTTTTAAATCTGAAAGAAAATAGGTGATTAATTTTGAGTGAAACGATAGTAATATCTCCAACTAGTCGTCAGGAAGGACATGCTGAATTATCAATGGAAGTTGATGATGAAGGAATAGTAACAACAGGACGTTATTTTAGTATTACGCCTGTAAGAGGAATAGAAAAAATAATTATAGGAAAAAGACCTGAAACAGCACCAGTAATAGCACAGAGAATTTGTGGTGTTTGTCCAGTTACACATACACTTGCATCTGTAGAAGCTATTGATGATTCATTAAAAATAGAAGTTCCAAAAGCTGCAAGAATCTTAAGAGAAATAGCACTTAATGCTCATATCATAAACAGTCATGCAATACATCATTTTCTAGTAGCACCAGATTTTGTACCAGATGATCAATATGACACAGTAGTTAAAAATGTTTCAGAAATAAGAAAAAATGTACAATTTGTTGAAGACACAGTAGCTGGTGAAGGAATTCATCCATCAGATATAAGAATTGGTGGAATGGCACATAATATTACAAAAAACGCTAAGAATAAGATAAAAACCAGAATGGAAGGACTTATGAGTCTATTAGAGGAACATGTTGAAACAATGATTGGTCTTGTTCAAGATAAAGATTTCCCAGAAAAACTAGGAACACACAATCAACCAGTATTTGCATCAGACGATACATACGGTTCCAAAAATGGAATATTATATAATGAAATTGAAGAAATATTACCAACATCATGGTATGATTTACCAGAAATAGGTAAAAGAGCATGCTCACAAATCCCATTATATCAAGGAAATGTTGTTGAAACAGGACCAAGAGCAAGAGCAAACAAATATCGTAAATTCAAAGAAGTAGGAGTTAAAGCTCAGCACATTGCACGTGCACAAGAAATGATAAATTCCGCACAGAAAATTATTGAACTAGTGGATAAACTTGACACATCAGCACAGGTAATGGCAAAATATGACCTTAATGGAACAGACCGTCTTGGTATCGGTGTAATTGAAGGACCTAGAGGAACAAATATCCACACAGCTAAAGTATCACCTGAAGGATATATTAGTGATTACAATGCAATAGTACCTACAACATGGAATATTCCAACAATGGGTATTGCAACAGAAGGATTCCATTATAAATATGGCCCACATGTAATAAGAGCTTATGACCCATGTTTATCCTGTGCTACACACATGGTAATTGTGGATGATGAATCAAAAGAAGTAATAAAAGAAGATACTATCCAAATATAATTGAAGGGGATTTGATGTCATATAATCATGAAAATCTCATCGTTGGATGTGGAAACATTCTGTTTGGAGACGATGGCTTTGGTCCAGAGGTTATTAAATACATGAAAGATAATGAAATAGAAATACCGGGAGATACTTGTCTCGTGGATGGGGCAACTAGTGCTCCTCATTATATATTCTCATTACCTGAAGATGAATGGAAAAATATTATAATCATAGATATAGCCTCTATGGATAAGAAACCTGGAACAGTAGATGTACTCGAATTAAACCAGGTGAAGGAACAGGACAGATACATGGATGTTCATGGTATCTCTGCTACAATGCCATTACATGATTTAGAAGAAAAAATAAACATTAAAATAGTAGCTTGTCAGCCGGAAAATGTTCCAACAGAAATGGAAATCGGATTAACAGAAACACTTACACAGAGCATACCAAAAACTGTTGAAGCTACTCTTAATGTTTTAAATGATATGTTATGATAAAAAATAGACTAAAATAAAGGAAATTAAATTAAATTGAGTGAAGGTGAAACTCTTGTTTGAAAAAATTAAAGAAAAAATTGTCAAAGACGAGGATGATGTTAATAATACACCAGATTTATCTCAAGATAAATTAAAAATAGGTTACATCCACTTATCTGGTTGTACTGGTGATTTAATGTCATTTACAGAAAATTATGATGACCTTGCAGATTTACTCCATGCTGTAGACATAGTATATGGACAAACACTCGTTGATAAATGGGAAATGCCTGAGATGGACTTAGTTCTTGTTGAAGGATCCGTATGTCTGGAAGACGAACATTCCCTAAAAGAATTACAGGAAGCTAGAAGTAAATCTAAACTACTTGTAGCTTTAGGTTCCTGTGCATCTACTGGTGGATTCACAGTATATGCTAAAGGAGGTCAACAAGCCCAACCAAAACATTCATCATTCTTAGCATTACAACACCTAGTTAAAGTAGATCTTGCAGTACCTGGATGTCCACCATCCCCTGAACTTATTAAAAGAGTCTTACTTGCAGCAGTAAACAATGATATGGATTATCTTAAACCATTCATGGATTTTGCTAGTAACCAAGAAGCATGTGGCTGTGATTTACAGAAGAAAATTATTAACCAATCAATCTGTGTAGGATGTGGAGCTTGTGCAGCGGCATGTCCTACAAGAGCTATGACCATGCAAGACGGAAGACCATTATTTAACTGTGACCGTTGTGTTAAATGCGGTTCTTGTTACTACCAATGTACACGTAGCTGGTGGCCTGTAGACGAAATTTATAAAGAATTAGGATATAATAAGGAGGAGGTCTAATATGATTTACGATTCTGTTCTTGGACCACACCAGGAGATTATAACAGCAAAAGCTTCTGATAAAAAAATAACAAGTAAAGCACAAGATGGTGGAATTGTATCTGCTATACTTATATATGCATTAGAAGAAAACATTATTGATGGTGCAATTGTAGCTGGAGAAGGTAAAGAACCATGGAAACCAGAGCCTCATGTTGCAACAACCAAGAAAGAAATATTAAAAGCTGCTGGAACAAAATACACAATGTGTCCAAACCTTGCTTTAATAAAAGAAGCAACACGTGCTTATGGTCTTGAAAAAATAGGTACTGTAGGAACTCCTTGCCAGGTTATGGGACTACGTAAAATGCAAGCTTACCCTATAGGTCTTAGAAATGCATCAGATAAGATAGCATTAAGTATAGGTATTTATTGTATGGAAAACTTCCCATATGAATCATTGAAAACATTTATTGAAGATGATATTGGTGTTAAACCATCCCAAGTTACAAAGATGGATATTTCAAAAGGTAAATTATTCATAACACACACTGAAGGTGAGGGTAAAATACCTATAAAGAAAACTCATGGTTTTGAACAATCAGGATGTAATTATTGTTTAGATTATGTTTCTGAATTAGCTGATATATCCTGTGGATCTGTAGCTGCTAAACCAGGATGGTCTACTATTATAAAACGTACTGATAAAGGATCATCCATTATTGATAAAGCAGTAGAGGAAGGCGTTCTTGAAACTATGGAAACAAATGAAGGTAAATATGGTATAGAGTTACTTAGAAAATTAGCAACTAATAAGAAAAAGAAAAATCAGAAAAATATTGATAAAAAATTAGATTTAGGTTTAAAAGTACCATTTACCCATTCTAAAAATAAAAATGATCCTCTTGAAAACAGGTAGTTATACAACTATACTGTTTTTCAACTTTTACTTTTTTTAATAAATTTAAACAATTAAACATTTATTAGGAGACTATTTTATATGCAACTAGATGAAGTTCTTGAAATACTTGAAAAAGAGGGAAATCCTGATGATGTGAAAGGAATGGCTCGTTTTGGAATTAATCCAGATAAAGCATATGGTATACGAGTCCCGGTTCTAAGAAAAATAGCAAAAACTATTGGTAAAGACCATGAACTTGCCATCGAATTATGGAATTATGGTTATCATGATACTAAACTTCTTGCAACTATGATTGATGATCCGACTAAAGTAACATCCGAGCAAATTAATAAATGGGCATACTCCTTTGAAACATGGGACCAATGTGACCAAGCTTGCAGTAATTTATTTCGTAAAACAAGGTATGCTTATCCCAAGATACATGAATTTTATGATAAAGAGGAAGAATTTGTTAAAAGAACTGCATACTCATTAATAGCTACTCTAGCCGTACATGATAAGAAAGCCTGTGATGATGTGTTTATTAACCTATTTCCCATAATAATTAGTGGTTCATCTGATGAAAGAAATTTTGTTAAAAAAGCAGTTAACTGGTCTTTACGACAAATTGGAAAAAGAAATAAGATTCTTAATCAGAAAAGTATCTTGTTAGCAGAAGAAATATTAAAATTAGATACTATAAGTGGAAATTGGATTGCACATGATGCTTTACGTGAATTGAAAAGTGAAAAAGTTCAGAAGAAATTTAAAGATAAATAACTCATCCTTCCTTTTTTATTAAATACCAGTATTCATTTAAACGTGAATCATAGCTTTTATAATCAGGAAATTCTTTTTTAATTATGTTAAAGAATTTATCACTATGGTCCAATATTATAAGATGAGCTAATTCATGATATATTATGTATGCTATTAGATCTTCTGGTAGATATATTAAATCCTTAGATAGTGTTACATTTCCTAGACTGCTACAGCTACCCCATTTTGTGGTCATGTGTCTGTATTGTATTCGTTTAACATTGACATTTAATTGATTTTGGTATTTTTCAAAAAATCTGTTTGTTATGTTTTTAAATTCTTTTTCGGTTCTTTGAATTAAATATATATTTCTCGTTTGTTCTTCTAGTTTTACATTGACTTCGTCATATTCCACTAGTTTATCATAAATCCATTTTTCTTTTTTATGAATACATTCTTCAATATTTCCATCGTATCTTTTTGGTAGGATTAGTCTTAATTTACCGCCTCTTAATTCATATCTTATGTATTTGACTTTACGATAGTCTACAGTGTATTCTATTTCTCGATCTTTTATTTTTGTTTTAAGCATTTTATTTCTCATATATATTTATTAATTAATTATTATTTCATGTATTATTTAATATATTCTTGTTGTTTTCCATCATATGTGTAAAATAATTAATTCAAGAAGATTCATATATAATAATTAAACAAAAATACCTCTTATTAAACAGATGGATGGAAGATAAAATGAACAAAGTAAAGGAAGTTGATGTTTTAATTATTGGGGCAGGTCCTGCAGGATCTATTGCAGCAAGAGAAGCCAGTGCAAATGGTGCTAAAACATTAATTATTGACAAGAAATCAGAAATTGGCAATCCTAAAAGATGTGCTGAAGGTATAATTGACGGCGTTCTTGAAAAAATGAATATTGAATTAGACGAAAGATGGATTGCTCGACGAATTGATGGAGCACGTATTGTATCACCAAATAATACTAGTGCATGGTTTACCTCTGAAAATTTAGATACACCTGCTACAGGTATTGTATTAGAACGTAAAGTATTTGATAAACATGTTACAATGGACGCCATTCGTAGTGGTGCTGAGGTAATGATTAAAACAGAAGCATTATCAATGAAGAAAGTTGATGACTATTTCCTTGTTGATATCAATGGATTTAACACAGATATTACACAAATTAAGGCACATATTGTTATTGGTGCAGATGGTCCTGAGGGTCATGTAGGTGCCTGGGCTGGTCTTAACACAAAAGTTCCTCTGGAAGAAATGGATTCAGGTATCCAATATGAAATGACTAATCTTAAAATGGACAAAAATAATACGCTCGAATTCTATTTTGGTAGCGTAGCACCTGGTGGCTATGTCTGGTTTTTCCCTAAAGGTTATGATACTGCTAATGTGGGTATCGATGTAACCGGAGCTAGGGCTACTAAGAGTGCTAAGGAATATTTAGATGATTTTATTGCCAATAATTATGCTACTAAAGATGCTCAAATCGTGGAAGTTAATGTTGGTGGAAACCCATTATGTGGAGTATTTGATAAAATTATAACAGACAATCTTATGCTAGTAGGTGATGCTGCTGGCTGTATTAATCCTATTACTGGTGGAGGTATTGACACCGCACTTGAAAGTGGTATGATTGCAGGTCAAGTTGCTGCTAGAGCTATTAAAGAGGAAGACTATTCTGAGGATAATTTAAAGGAATATTCAGATTATGTTGAAGAACATATAGCTAAGAAGTTTAGAAAGTACATTCACATTAGAGATTTCCTTTATGGCTTAGATGATGATGATTTAAATGAGTATATCAGTGCTGTAGCTAATGCTGGACTTAGTACTCTTTCAACTAAATCTTTACTTAAAGCAGTAGTTAAAATGTCTCCAAAAAAATTATTTAAATTACGTAAGTTATTATAATTATTAGTTATTCTAACTTATTAATCCCTTTTTATGATATTGCTATTATTTCATCTATGTCTTTATCTGTTATATGGTCTCTGTTTTCTGATTCTATTTTTTGTCCAAGTATGTTTAGTATTGCTAATCCTCTTCTTAAATCCGTGTATTTTGTTGCATAATTACTTATTCTTCTTATTTGATTTTCAGTTATTACTCCATTCTTGAATCCTAAATCGCATCTATATTTAAGGATGGAATACATTTCTTCACTTGTATAATCCTCAAATTCTATTTCATGACCTTGTAGTATGCTTTGAGCGTTGCGTTCAAGTTCATATTTGAAGAAAATATTATTTATTGTTATTATTAAAGCTATATTAGAATGATAGAACTCATTTGCCCTGAATAATTCATTGATTAACTTATTTGACTCATTATTACTTAGATAGTTTATATCATCAATTGCTATTATAAATGATTCCTCTTCTAATTTCTTCATTACTTCTTCCTGTATTATTTCAGTGCTTACACTTTTTCTTGCTTCATATCCAAATAAGACCCTGTATATTTGAAAGTAACACTTACGTGACGTGTCTTGTATGTTACAATTTATGTAGCATGTTGATAGGTTAGTGTATTCCTCTATTTCTTTTAATGCATGTTTAAGAACTGTTGTTTTCCCTGTGCTTGTATTTCCCATTATTATTGTATTTATTGCCTTGTTATTTTTTAGTAATGGTTTTATATTTATTAGTATGCTCTTTAGTTGTTTATCTCTACATTGTATTACTTCTGGCAGATAGTCTATACTGAATATATCCTGATTTTTAAATACAGAATTATCTGAATTTAGGATTTCTTCAAAAATACTCATGTCTATTCACTCTCTTATTTATTGTAATTAATTAAAGGTCCATCTCACTATTATTTGATTATTATGAGATAGTATATAAAAGAAACCGGGTCTTGAAAAGTAATAACTTTGAATTAATTTTAGTTAACTGCTATTAATTAGTATTTTATTTCGTTATATTCTTTTTAGAGGGGTGTGTGTCTCCGTCTATGAGTATGAGCATAGGACAGTCTTAGAGGCTCTAATTACTTTATAAAGTATTAATATTATAGTAATAATCATAAACAAAATTAAATAAGATTTAATTAAAGTATCCATTAAAAATAGTAGATTAAAAATAATAAGGAGGGATTAAAATAAATAAAAAAAATAAAAGACATAAACATAAAAGTATTCTGAAAGTTAACTCCGAAAACAACATAGACTCAATAATAGAAATATTCCAATACTTCAGCAACAAATACAATGTAATAGCAACACCTCTAGAAAAAGGAATACAATACCAAATTAAAGACCATAAAATCACCCAGACATATAAGACAACATTACTAGATAAAAACATGAATGAAATAACTAGAAAACTAAAAAACAATGGTAAAATAACAATAATAATTATAGACAACTTAAAAAAGAAAAATAAAAGAGAAAATAAGGAGATTAACAATAAAATAAGGGAAATAAATAAGATAAACAATATTAATACCAAAATAACCACACAAGAAGACACATTTAAAACCCTCTCATCTATATTAAGTGGTGAAAAACCATGAAATACAATAACATATACAAAAAAAGAAACAGGTACTATATTCAAAAAACAATTTATAATCAAAAAATAGAATATGGTTCTTTCTCAAGATTAGATGATGCAATAAAACAAAGGGACAAACTAATAAAATACGATTGGATTAAATGTAAAACAACAGGCTACCCTAAAAGAGAACATTTCCCCAAATATCATATTAGGAAGGATGAAGAGGAAAAATATATTATAATAAACAAGAAAAGAGGTGGTATGATTTATGGCTCATATAAAAGTTACAAATATGCTAAACTAGTAAAGAAGATATTACCCTACTATACTACAAAAGTAGATATAAAACTCATAGAAAAACAAGCGGTAAAAGAGTTTTACAAGTATATCTCATATAATAAGATTAACAATCGCTACTATATATATTATAAAGGATATGTACTCGGAACATATGCTAATCTTGTAACAGCACTACAGGAACGAGATCTTATAGTAAAATATGATGGAAACGAGGAATTAATGTGTGAGGATCCTACATCAATATATACCTACGATAAATCAAAACTACCACCCTTTCCTAAAAAAATAGAAAATATTGTTTATGAAAACACGTATAAAAACAAGTATCGTGTACGTAAACAAATAAGAAATAACACAATCACAATAGGACGCTATCCTACATACAATTTAGCAGTACTGATAAGAGATTATTTAGCAAAAAATGGGTGGAATGAAAAAACCATCAAACACGTAACAAAGGTTACAGAAACAATTCAAAAAAGAAATAAAAATATTCACAAACGCAATGGTAAATACTATGTAGAAACAATGAAAAATGGAAAAATAAGAATATACGCCTGTTATGATAATCTAGAACTTGCAAGATATGTAAAACAAAATTTAAAAGAGGACAATTGGAAAAAGAAGAACATAACAAAATATGAAGAAAACTATTATCATCTTGGTTATAAACCCCTATACTATTACGATGATACTGATTTCCTAAAAGAAGAATCATAATAACAAAAAAAATACCCTGTTAAATTTACTTTTTAAAATAAAAATAACATAAAACTTCGATTAATAAAATAAAAAAGAAAACAAGCTCATAGATTTTAGTAATAAACCTGTTTCATGGAAATTATCCTTTTATATAATTAAAATACATTAGTATTACTTTTTTATTTTTCAATATTCTTTATTTTTTAATGTTAGATGTATTTCTAGTGTAATTCATTTTTTTATCATTTATTATTAGTATTATTTAATTTTAAAAGTTTAAATTAACTTTTAAGAAGACTCTTGTTCAAAATCAATCTGTTTTTTATAGAGCCCAAATCCTAATATTAATACATCTTTTTATAATAGCAATAAACATATATTTTATTATAGTATTTAAAAATTAACACTTTAATTTAATAAAAATTAAATTAAAAAATAATGGATTTCTTAAATTATCACTTTTTTAAATGACTAGAACTGTTAAACTCTTAAATATGGGGAAAAATGTATCTTAACAATGGGAATATAGAATATTTATTTTTAAATTAAGTCAAACAAGATACATTACAAAAAAGATAAACGAAATTTAAGAGTATAACTATGTTTTTATAATATTAGGGGAGTATTAATAAAATGATTATAAAAGGAAATATTTTAAACGTATTTACCGACGAGATATATCCAGGAGAAATCGAAATTGAACATGGAATCATCCAGTCAATAAAAGAAGTAAACAAAGATTTTAATGACATAATTGTTCCTGGATTCATAGATGCACATATACACATTGAAAGTTCAATGGTAACACCATCACGATTTGCTGAAATAGCATTGAAGCATGGAACTACATCAGTAGTAGCAGATCCACATGAAATAGCAAATGTCATGGGAGTTGAAGGAATAGATTATATGGTAAATGATGCAAAACACACACCACTAAAATTCTACTTTTCAGCACCATCCTGTGTACCAACAACAAAATATGAGACATCAGGCGCTGAAATTGATAGTGAAATAATCGATAATCTACTTTCAAGACCTGAATTTGTATCATTAGGAGAAGTTATGGATTATTATGGAGTAATTAATGAAAATAAAAACATAATCTCCAAAATTGAAGTAGCAAAAAAACATGGGAAACCTATTGATGGACATGCACCACTGCTTAGCGGAAAAAATCTTCAAAAATACGTAAAACATGGTATAAGCACAGACCATGAAAGTACCACTAAAAGAGAAGCAGAAGAAAAAAGAAGAATGGGTATGAAAATAATGATTCGAGAGGGCTCAGAATCACATACCCTCGAAGAACTTATTCACAGCAACGGAGAATTCATAGTATCAGATGATCTTAGAGCAGATGACCTTATCCAGGGACATTTAGATAAATGTCTTCGTAAAGCAATAGACTTTGGTATGGATCCATTTGAAGCAATAAGATTAGTAACATTAAATCCTGCTGAACATTATAACCTAAATGCTGGAAGTATTAGTCCAGGTAAATGTGCAGATTTAGTATTCATTAATAATCTAGAAGACTTCAAAGTAAAAAGAGTAATAATAAATGGTAATACTATATTCAAAAAACAAAAATTATTATATCGTGCAAAACCAAAACCACTAGCCACCACTCTGCATATTACTCCTAAAAAACCAGAAGACTTTGACTTGAAAGCAAAAAATCCATCATGCAAGAGTGCAACAGTAAACGTGATTACTGTTCAGGATAACACTATTATAACTGGAAGAAGTAGTGCTAAATTAAATATTGATAAAGGTATTATTAAACCATCAGTATTTGAAGATGTTCTCAAAATAAGCGTAGTTGAGCGTTATGGTGGAAATACTATTGCTAATGGATTTGTAAAAGGTTATGGAATAAAAAACGGTGCTATAGCATCTAGTGTAAGTCATGATTCACATAACATAATTACTGTTGGAACTAATAGTAAATACATGGCTAGAGCTACAAATAAAATTATAGAAAACAAGGGTGGAATAGCAGCAATATCCAATAATGACAAATTAGATCTACCATTACCTATTGCTGGATTAATGAGTGATAAACCAGTTGCTGATGTTGCAAAGAATTCTACAGAATTAAATGAACTAGTTCATAAAATGGGCTGTGATTTAAGAAGTCCATTTACAACATTATCATTCATGGCATTATCTGTAGTTCCTTCACTTAAAATAACTAATAAGGGATTATTTGATGTTGATGCAAATAAATTTATTAATGTAGTACAGCATGAAGATTAATATTACTAATCTTCTATGTTTAATTCTTTTTTTATGAGATTTAATGATTTATTATGATTTTTATTTCCTGTTTTTCTTATGATATTCTCTGATTCTATGATTTTATTAATATAACTTGTTTTTTGATTAGAGTCCATATAGTTATAACGTGTGTAATCTACCAGTAACTCAATTATTTTAGTAGTAGCCCTATTTATTGCGGGAACTTGAATATTTTCTTGTTTTATATCAGTTACTGTGGAGAATATTGTTGTTATAATATTTTCTCCGTATTTATCGTTATTTTTTTGTTCTATTATCTTATTTACTTTTAATCTGAGTATAACTGTTGCTTCTTTTAATATATTGTTATTTTGATAGTCTTTACTTGTTAATTTGTTAAGTGATGCTTTTGTATATATTAAAGGATTTAATGTGAATTGTATTAGAAATTCTTTATTATTTTTTATATTGTTTAGTGTTTTATTTGGAAATAAAGTTAATACTACTTGTTTATCTTGAATTTTCATTCCAAATGGCTTAGTATGTGGTTTCTGATTGTTTGTTGTTGTTACTAATACTTCAAAGATAGTATTTTCGGGTAAGTTTATTGTTGATTTATTCATTTTTCTATTATCCTATTATTAGTAATTCTACTATTATTAAGTTAAATTTATGTTCTTTTTTATTATTATCCTATTAAACGTATAGTTTTATAATAGGGATTAGATTCTATGCTAATTATTATACAATCTATAATATAAGAATAATTATTATAATATCTATTATCATAATATAATATATAAAAAGTAAAAAGTTAGATTATAACAACTATTTTTATTTCATTAAGAAAAATAATTGTATAGTTGTTTTAACTTATTTTAATGAAATATGGGATTTATCATGAGCATTGTTATTATTAATAATTTTGGACAGTATAATCATAGAATATCTAGAACATTAACATACCTAGATATAGAAAATAAACTTATGCCTAACACCACTCCTCTTGAAGAGATAGAGAATTTAAGTCCTGATGGTGTAATTTTAGGTGGCGGTCCTTCAATAGAGAATATAGGTAATTGTAAAGAGTTTATTCGTAATCTAGATGTTCCTATATTAGGTATTTGTCTAGGACATCAAATTATAGCTGAAACATTTGGTGGCGAAACTAAATCTGCAGAAGTTGAAAGTTATGCTCAGATTGAACTTAATATCCTAAAAGAAGATGGATTGTTTAAAGGTATTGGTGATACTCTTAAAGTATGGGCTTCACACAAAGATGAAGTTGTTAAATTACCTGAAGAATTTGAAATACTTGCAAACTCTGAGGAATGTGATGTTGAATCTATGAAACATAAAGAAAAACCAATTTATGGTATTCAGTTTCATCCAGAAGTACAGCATACCCCACGTGGTGGCGAGATATTTGAAAACTTTAATGCTATATGTGAGAGTTGGAAATAAATATATGTAAAAGGTTGTTTGGATTACTATGATGATGGATACGGAAAAATTTATAAATGAAGCAGTAAAAAGTATAAAAGAAGAAGTTAAAGATGAAAAGGTTATAATAGCATTATCTGGTGGAGTAGATAGTTCTGTTGCATCAGTTCTTGCATCTAAAGCTATTGGAAATCAATTAGAAGCTATTTTTGTAGACCATGGATTACTTAGAAAAGATGAGGCAAAAGAAGTTGAAGAAACTTTTAAAGATAGGTTAAACTTCAAATTAATAGATGCATCTGATGAATTTATAGAGGCTTTGAAAGGAGTTAGAGATCCTGAGAAAAAACGTGAAATTATAGGTCATAAATTCATAGAAGTTTTTGAAAGAGAAGCTAAAAAAACAGGAGCAACATACTTATTACAAGGTACCATAGCACCAGATTGGATTGAAAGTAAAGGTAACATAAAATCACACCATAATTTAACACTACCTAAAGGATTAGTCCTCAAAATAATTGAACCTCTAAGAGAATTATACAAAGATGAAGTAAGAGAAGTAGGAACAACACTTGGATTACCTGACAAAATTGTACACAGACAACCATTTCCAGGACCTGGACTTGCAGTAAGAGTACTTGGAGATGTAACAGAAGAAAAACTTGAAATATGCCGAGAAGCTAATGCAATACTAACCAAGAATGTAGAAGCAGAAGGACTTGACAAAGATCTTTGGCAATACTTTGTAGTACTAACAGACAGTAAGGTAACAGGAGTAAAAGGAGACCAGAGAGACTTCGGATACCTAGTAGTTATAAGAATGGTACAATCATTTGATGCTATGACAGCAAACGTACCCGATATACCATGGCCATTTTTACATAAAGTAGCACAGGAAATAACAGCAAATGTACCAGAAATAACACATGTATCTTTATCATTAAGTAATAAACCACCAAGTACAATAGAATTCGAATAAAAAAAAATAAAGGATTCCAATACCAAATACTCATAATTAACCCCCTTAAAACTTTTTTTTTAGAAATTATTACTTAAAAATTACAATTAAAAAAGATATAATCGAGATGAATATTACATGTACCATCTAACATCAAAATTATTAGTATATAGAAATATTGACGATGACAGTATATTATTCCAATTAGCAGACATATTCAAAGAATATGAACTAGGAAACTATGATAAAGAAGAAATAATAGAAAAAATCTACATACAAATGAATAGATTACTCTCTCTTGCAACAAGTTATGGTTTCAACACGAATCTATGGCATAACTATCTAACATACCTACTAGCAACAACAGAAAACCCATTCACACTAGTATCAGAAAAAAACGGGGCACAATCAGGAACAGTGAATGAATTTGCAAAAAACGATTTTAAAATATTCAAACAATTATTTGACTATGATTTCACAAAAATAGAAGATGATTTAAATATCAACTGCTTCACCACTATACAGAACTATAATTCCATAATTAAAAAAGAACAACTATACAATAAGGATGTAAGCATCAAAGTACAGGAACTAAGTAACAACATAGAAAAAGCAAACAATGAAAATGAAATATATGAAATAATAACAACATTCTACAAGAAGTATGGTGTAGGAAAATTCGGATTAAACAGAGCATTTCGTATATCACATGATTCCTCATCAGAATTTCTTATTCCAATCACATCCCTTGATGATGTTGTTCTTGATGATCTTGTAGGCTATGAATCACAAAAAGAAAGATTAGTACAAAATACAAAAGCATTTGTTGAAGGTAAAAAAGCAAATAATGTATTATTATATGGAGATGCAGGTACTGGTAAATCAACAAGTATCAAGGCAATTCTTAACCAATTCTACAGTCAAGGTCTTCGAATGATAGAAATGTACAAACACGAAGCAAAATATCTCTCTAAAGTAATAAGTACGATTAAGAACAGAAATTATCATTTTATAATATACATGGATGATTTATCATTTGAGGAATCAGAAAGCTCCTATAAATATTTAAAAGCACTGATAGAGGGTGGATTAGAAACTAATCCTGACAATGTGTTAATATATGCAACATCCAATAGACGTCATTTAATAAAAGAAACTTGGAATGAACGAACCAATGTAGCATCTGATGATGAAATGTATAGATCAGACACTATTAGAGAAAAATTATCTCTTGTAGATAGATTTGGAATATCCATAGGTTACTATAAGCCAACAGTTAAAGAATACTTTGATATTGTAACAACGATAGCTAAAAGATATCCTGAAATCAAAATGTCGGATGAGGAATTAAAACAAAAAGCAAATATCTGGCTAAGAACACATGGAGGACCATCTGGCCGTACAGCACGGCAATTTATATACTATTTATTAGACAATATCCAATAATTCTCTAATAAAATCTAATATGGGTAAATGAACCCCCTTTTCTTTACTTTTTTTACAAATATAATCCTTATTTTAATCAAATAGAGTATTACTTAATTTATTAAAAAACATACTTATCAAATCAAGAACAAATCTAAGAATAATATAAACCAAGTTAGGTTTTACTATATAGAAAATAAATTTACTTAACTTATAGATTAATACCAATTATAATTTATAGATAAAATTATAAATCAATGAGGGAATATTAAATGAATTTTAAAAAAGGAATAATCTTATTAATATTCATTACATTACTAACTGTTGGTTCATGTTATGCTAGTGATAATTCAACGGATACTTCCGAGACACTAGAAAATAATATAATTTCATCGGAATCCACAGCTAACACGTTTGAAACCAATGATTATAATGAATATTCAGATTCAGACAATCCTGATGATACTATAAAATATTATAAAACAGCAAGTGGTCATAATAAGGAAAAAATATCAGAAATCTACGTTAATAAGGATAAAGGTAATGATAAAAGTAGTGGTAACAATACAAATCCATATAAAACTATTGATAAAGCACTTGACAAAGTATCTACATCAAATGACTCCATTATTCACATTAGCCATGGAACATACAGCCTCAGTAAAACAAGAAAAATAGCTAATTGTACTACTCTTACAATAGTTGGTGAAGATAAGGATAATACTATTATTAACTTAAACCAGCATAAGGGTTTCATATTAAATAATGTTACAATAAATATTCAGAAGTTAACATTAACTAATGCAAGTCATTCTGGTCAAGGTGGAGTATTCACAATCGAATCTAATGTATCATTTAATGCAGATGATTGTATATTTACAAATAATGATGCTGTTGTTGGAGGAGTACTATTCACATCCCTAGATTATAATAATATTACTATAACTAATAGTTTATTTAGAAATAACAGTGCAGATAGCCAGGGAGGAGCATTACAAGTAGGTGGCGAACATACTACAACTTTAATACATAATTGTTCTTTTATTAATAATTCATGTGATCCAAATGTTGATAATGTTACATTTAGACGTGTTGGTGGAGCTATATACTCTGGAACTTATGGAGTAACATATGTTGATTTATGTAATTTCATAAATAACACTGCAGTTAATGGAACATGTATTTTTAGTGGTTCACATGCACAATTATATCTAACTAACAGTAATTTCACATACAACAATGCAAGTAATAATCAACATATAAACACTCGTGGTACCGTAACTATTGCCAGTGGTATTGGAAACATTACTAATTGTTACTTTGCATATAATAATGCAAGTTATGGTGCTGCTATTAGTATAAATAGTGGTGAAGAAGCAAATATCACATCATGCGTATTCTATTCTAATAAAGCACGTACCCTTGGAGGAGCCATTTATAATTATGGTGACTTAAATGTTGTTAATTGTAAATTTATTAAAAACTGGGGATCAAATAGAGGTGGTGCTATTTTAGATAAAGGTAATAAAAATGTGAATATCATAAACAGTACTTTCACAGACAACAGTATTAGAATAACCACGGATACATCCACAGATGTCCCTCAAGGAGGAGCAATAAGTATTTCCGGACCTGCCATAACATTCAATATCGATAATTGTACATTTAACAATAACAGTGCATATTATGGTGGAGCCATATATTCAAAGGATGATGCTAAAAACATTAACATAAATAACACAGTATTTAAAAATAATGATGCACAATATGGTGGAGCAATATACAGTGAGGGTGTTGGTCTTAATATCAGAATAGCTAACTCTGCATTTAATAATAATAATGCAAATAATAATGGAGGATCAATAGTATATAATGGATTATTTATTACTTCACTTATAACTGACACTGAATTTACTAACAATAAAGCTATTAACTCTCCAAGAGGTGAAGGGGGAGCAATATACATAGGAAAATATGCAACAATAACCATGTCTAATACAACACTTGTTAATAATACTGCAAGTACTTATGGTGGAGCTATATCTGTTCAGTCTTCCCTGTACCTTAGTATTATTAAATCATTAATTAAAAATAACACAGCTGTCACTGGTGGAGCAATATATCAGAATAATAGTGTAAATTATGGAGTCTTTCCTTCAACAATCCAATTAAAAACAAGTATATTGGTAGATAACGGAGGAATATATCAAGTATATTCAGAAAAACCATATGATTCACAATACAATGATAACTGGATAAATTGGACATGGTTCGGACAAAACAATGTTCCTCTAACAGCCGCACATAATTTCAACATAACAAAAAATTATCTATTACAAATATCTGAAGATAATATCCTACCTCAGGACTGGTTAAATAAAACAATTACCATAAAATCAGGCGATATCTCTGAAATAACAGTATTCATATATTCTGTGGTTACAAAACAAGATAAACTAACACTTGATTATAGTTATACGGATGATTTCCTAAAAACGGTGAATATTGAAATAACAAAGAATGATAATGTTACATACACATTACCATTATATATATCAGAAAATATTGACATAATTGGTGTTAAAAAATTAGATATACTCTTAGATCATCAGAAAATTATTTTAACTTTAAATAATGAGAATATTACTACGATAAAGACAAATATAATAGGTTCCGATATAACTAGGACTATTGGTGAAAAAGTAATAATAAATGGAAGTGTAAAAACAAGTAATGGCACATTAGTTAATAATGGAACTGTAATAATAAGAATCGATGATAATACTGTTGCTCAGACAAGTGTAATTAATGGAAGATACACTTATGAGTATACTATTCCATCATATGATGCAGATAAATATAAACTAACTTACAATTATATCGGTGAATACCCTTATGATAATTCAATTATAACAAAAACATTAACCATACTAAAACAAGACACTAAGATAACAACAAACAATGTAAAAACATATGTTAAAAACACGACAATACTTAATGGAACAGTGACAACAACCAATGGAACACCAGTTGCTAATGGAACAATAACCATAAAACTTAATGAAAAAACAATAGGAGAAACAAAAGTAATCAACGGAAAGTACACATACAAATATACAATTCCAATAACAACCACAACCAATAACATCATAACATACACCTATGATGGAAATTCCCAGTGCAATTCATCAACAGTATCCAAAAACTTCACAATATTAAAATACAAGACTAAAATAACAGCACCCGATGTTGTAGGAGTTATAGGAACTATTATAAACTTTAATGGAACAGTAACAACAAATAATGGCACATTAGTTAATGATGGAATAATAAACATAAAACTTAATGGAAAAACCATGGGAAAAACCAATGTAACAAAGGGAAAATTCACATACACCTATACAGTTCCAGTATTCAGTGCAAAAAATTATATATTAACATACACCTATGGAGGAAATTCCATATACGATGGAAGTACCTTGAATAAGACCTTTACAATAAAAAAAATAACTACTAAAATAACAACAAACAACGTTCTAGGAGTTATAGGAACTACTGTAAAACTCAATGGAACAATAACAACAACTAATGGAACCAAAATAAACAATGGAACAATAAACATAAAAATCAATGGAACAACAATAGGACAAACAAAGATAATTAATGGAAAGTACACGTATAATTATACAATTCCAATAATAACTGCAAAAAGTTATACATTAACTTACACATATGGAGGAAATTCCATATACGATAGATGTACTACAAGTAAAACAATTAAGATAAATAAGCAAACTACAAGGATAACAACAAATAATGTAAAAGGATATGTTGGAGAACCCGTTATTCTTAAAGGTACATTAACAACAACTAATGGAACTAAAATAAATGGATCTGTAACTATAAAACTTAATGGAAAAACTGTGAGAAAAGTAACAGTGACTAATGGTTCATTTAGTTATAATTATGTTATACCCGCATATCATGCGAATAATTATACATTAAATTATATCTATGATGGTACGTCCCAGTATAATACTTCATCTGCAAATAAGATTTTCACAATATTAAAACATGATATTGTAATAAATGCAAGTGATGTTAGTATATACGCTGGTGAAACTGTTAATCTTAAAGGAACTGTTAAAGCTAGTAACGGAACAAATATAATGCAAGGTACTGTAATAATAAAGTTCAATGGAAGAGTAATAGGACAAGCAAATATCACAAACAGTACATTCCTATATAAATATAAAATACCTGATTGTACTGCTAAAAACTATACATTAACTTATACGTACAATGAAAGTACTAATTATAACAGTTATCAATTCAACAGTACCTTGAATGTGAAAAACCAGACATCTATTATAAAAATAAGCGGTGTAACAAAAAAAAGTGATAAATTAAAATTCACTGTGCAGATTAAAGGATCAAAAACAGCAATCCCTGCTACTGCTGGAAGTGTAGTATATAAAATTGATGGTAAACTAGTTAAGGATTCAAATGGAACTATTATAAAAACTACTATTAGAAATGGTACTGTTGTTATAACATATACTATTCCTAAAAGTATTCGTAAGGGAACACATACATTAACAGTAGTTTATTATGGAGGAAAAAGTCTTCGTGGAGGTTATACTTCAACAAAAGTTACAATCTGAAAATTTCATTAACTGAAAATATTCTTCTCCATAAATTTCTTTTTTTTTATAAAAATATTATAGTAAACATGATATTTATCTTTGATTAAAATCGGATAAATAAATTATTTCAAACTGATTATTCCTTATTAAATTAAAAAAAAAATTATAAAAAGTTTCTTAGTATTTTAATAGTATTTTTATTATTTATTTAGAAAAATACTTGTTTTAATTATTTATTTAAAAATTTTTAGGTAAGCCAAAATCTTTATATAGTATCGAGTACAACATTTAATTGACTAAGAATTTAGGTATTCCTAAACCTAAAAATTGTTAGTCAACAAAAAATGTTAAAAGATTAATACAAAAAAGCCTATAGAGAATTAAGACTAAAAAGACTAAAACTATTATAATATCCTACACAATAGTCTAAAAAAAAATTAAATCACCTATTATAAAAAAATAATTCGATATAGGAACTGATCTTTGTATTACTCACCACTCCTTATTAAAAACATAAAAACTTAAAAAAAGAAAAAAATGAAAACAAACTAAAAAAACACTCAAAACATCCTAATGAGTAAGGAAAACAAATTTTTTTCTTTCTTTTCAAACCATACTTTTTTTTATAAATAATTACTAAGATAATTCATTATTACGTTTAATACCGGCCAGTAATGAATCATACAAAGAATTACCTTGGTCAAGACTACTAATAATAGCCTCAGTAACACCACCAGGCGTTGAAACTTGTTTTACAAATTCATCAATATTATCAGTTGGAACTAACTTTTCAGCCTTTTTTGAAATCTCAATAAATTCATCGAAATCACCTGCAAATCTCTGTATATCCCTAACACTCTCATTACTATGTGGATCAACACGACAATAAACAGCTGGAAGACAGCCAGCAATAACCATATAATCCATTTTATCCTCACTATCAACAACATAATAATCAAAATCAAGTAAATCAAACAAGAAATCAGCTGCAGCATTACCAGGATATGTACCTGCAATAGTACAAGAATTCTTAATGGTATCAGGACCAGTTGGAATAACCCTCACTACATTTTCAGATTTTGTTTGTTTTTTAATTTTATCAATAGATATACCAGCCATAAATGAAATTACAAGAGTATCTTTATCCAATCCAAAATCACCAATTTTTTCAAAAGATTGTGGAGGAACAGACAGTAAAATAATAGAAGAATCATTTACTAATCTAGAATTATCACTTATCATATCCACAAGATTATCATCAAATAATGCACTGAATGTAAATATAGACCCATTATATGATAACTGAATATTATCATATGGATAACCCTTTTCTAATAATTTTAAAATAACAGATCTGCCTATATTTCCAGCACCAATTACACCTATTTTATTCTTAAAAAAATCCTCTTTAATCATGATATAACAATATGTTACTAACAATTAATAAAAAATTAGGAAATGACTAGAAAAATAATCCAATCTTACTTTATATTAAATATTACAAAAAACATATACTAATAAATAGTCAGAATAAAAAGGAATCAGGAACTAGAGGAGGTGTAACTAAATGTTAGATAGTAAATATAGATATCTTAAAACAATAACTAAACAATTATACAATATGAAATCAGCTAAAGTAGATAAAGAACTTGAAGGTACTACACCACCCTCAGTCTTCATAGGAAGTTATAATTATCCTAAAGTATATGCAGGACCGTTATTATCACCTAGCTACGAAGATTCATCAATTATGGACCAGCCAGAACAATGGATATCCACACATACTTCACAAAAAGATATTATTAACTACCGATTAAATCTTGTTAGAGGAAAACAAACCATAGGAATAACTGATTTAGATAATAACTACATAGAAAAATTACAAGAAATATCTATGGCATCAAAATCCATCATGAGTGAAGCAGAATTTAACAAAAAACCACAGGGAATGACATTTAGTGCAGAAAACGCTCCTCATGGACCTAGTGCTATTATAAAAAAATTTGATATTGACAACGTTAAATGGGACCATCAACTAGAAAAAGCATATTATGATACAGATCTTAAAGCAGCAGATGCAGTTGAAATATTACATGAAAAAAACGTTCCATTTACACAAATACAGAAAGCATTCTCAGTAGGAACAATGGGTGAAGGAAAAAAAAGGAAACTAGTTCCTACACGATGGTCAATAACCGCGGTAGACACAACAATTGCAGACAGACTCCTGGAAAATGTGAGATATTACTCTCAAATAGACACATACAAAGTTTATGAATTTGAAAGTCTAAATAATTACTATGCAATACTTGAAATGCCAACACCATGGCAATATGAATGGATGGAAGCATTTTTAAAAGTAAATGGAAGAAAAAGCATGATATTCACTGATTGTGAACATAATAAGGGTAAAAAAGAGTACTCACGTGTAGGTGGATGTTATTATACTGCTAAAATGGCCGTATTAGAACAATTAGATAGAGATAAAGAACAGGCGGGATGTATAATATTCAGAGAAGCAAATGAGGATTATATTCCGTTAGGTGTATTTAATGTTAGAGAAAATATAAGACATGCAATGAATAGTAAACCACTTGAATTTGAAAGTCTAAGACAATCATTAGACTATATAGAAACTAAATTAAAATTAAGTGTGGATGATTTCAGAGCCGCAAGCCAATTACTTGATGAAGTACTAAAAGAAAGACAGACAACACTTGATCAGTTCTTCTGAGGATAAGATATAATGTTACAATTAAAATATAAAGAAATACCTGAGCATACTAGAAAGTTTATGAAGAAAGCAATTGACTCAGATTATGACTACTATGATTATGCTGTCAACAAGATAAAAGAATTATTTCCATCACAGGAAGTTCATATCCTTAACAGTGCTAATAGTTGCATATTTACAATTACTGAAGCCTTACCCGAACCGATACTTGTACCAGATGAAGGAGGATGGAATGGATTACAACGTTCTGCCAAGATACTGAATAAACAAGTTCAAGAAATAAGTACTTCTAATGGTATAATAAATACTGAAAATCTTTCCAAGTATTTTGAAAATAATGATGTAGGTTCCTTATATATTACAAGCTTATCTGCTTATACAGCAGAACAACCAGTGAAAGAAATATATGAACTATGCAATCTATATGATGTGATATTTATTTTAGATATTTCTGGATCCATGGGTGACGAAAAACTATCAAATACAGAATATGCAGACATACAAGTATCATCAACAGGTTCACCAAAAATAGTAAACATAGAAAATGGTGGATTCATTAACAATATAACTCAGAAAATAAAACTAAATAACCATCTTTTAAAAACATTCAAGGCAGATAATATAACATGTGCTGGAATCTACGAGAATATAGACTATGCAGAACAAACATACAATAAAACACTGAAGGCTAACACATATCTTAAAAAACAATTAATTAACAAACTAAAAGATGATAAAATACACCATATAATACATGAAAACGAGTATGGATTAAATGTAATAATCACAGCAGAAAGTAAAAGTAAAGCAAAAAAATTATCCTATAATATAAGAACACAATTATCAATAACCAAAAATAAGAGTATTATAACAACAGGACCTAATTATAATAGACTTAAACAGCCATGCATATGTATTGAAACAAAAAACCTAGATCCAAGTAGTTTGACAATAGATAACATGGATAAACTAGTAGAGATAATTATCAATGCAACAAAAGAATAAAAAAAAAGGAGAAGAGTATTTAGTTAATTTTTGATTGCTAATAAAGCAATCTTCTCATTAATTCTATCCACCATATTTTTATCACTAGATAAATTATAAGACTTCATAATCTTATCTGAATCAATAGTATTAATTAAATCATCATTTCTATTAGATAATAATTCTTCCATTTTAACTATCTGTTCGTCAAGTACATTAATGTAAACCACAGTAATATTACACTGATTTTTAATACCAAGAAGTTTTAATGCTTCACTAATCTGTTTTTGAGCAGATAATCTTACACAAATTTCTAATCCTTTATCATTAGCAAAGTTCTGATTCTCCTCAAAAGCTTTTATTGCCTGGGATATTGCCTGATTAATATGCTTCTCGCCACAAATATAATCAGTATCCAATAATTGAATTATTGAATCCTCCTTTAAGGAAGTGATCTCATCAACCTTCCTTAAAAAATCAGGAACATTTTCTATAAGATTATCTTCATAGGAATGAATGGTTATATCATAATTTTCAAGTAATTCCGCCTGTAAATCATTCATTTTCTCATCTTCTTATCATCCGTAAGAATCTTATTTACTCCTTTCAAGTATGCTTCCACACTTGCTAGTATTACATCCGGCTCAGTACTTCTTGCAGTTATAACTTTATCTTCATGTTTAAGTTTTACAAGTACATCAATTAATGCATCAGTACCACCAGTTACTGCATCTACATGATACTCTTCTAATGTAATATCTGCAGTATCTTTAATACTCTTCTGTATTGCTTCTATTGCAGCATCTACTGGTCCGACACCTACCCCTGCTTCTATTTTTTCCTTATTATTTATGTTTACTTTTACAGATGCTGTTGGGGTTACTTTATTTCCTGATACTGTTGTATATTCCTCTAGTATTAATGAATCCTCTGGATTAATATGTAATATATCATCAGTAATAGCTTGTAAGTCCACATCTGTTACTGTTTTTCCCATGTCAGATAATGATTTTACTCGTTTAAATATTCTGTCTAATTCATCCTCTGTTACCTGGGTATTTGTTTCTTTTATTTTTTCATTTATAACGTGTTTTCCTACATGTTTTCCTAATACAAATCTGCGACGATGTCCTACTGTTTCTGGCTTTATTGGTTCATAAGTTTCAGATTTCTTAAGTACTCCATCTGCATGTATACCTGATTCATGTGCAAAAGCGTTTTCTCCTACTATCGCCTTGTTGGATTGTAATGTTACACCAGAGATTGTTTCAACTAAGTGTGATATTTCATAGAATAATTTCGTGTTTATTCCTGTGTCTATATGATATAATGTTTCTAATGCCATTACTACTTCTTCACATGATGCATTACCTGCTCGTTCACCTAAACCATTTATGGTAACATGTGCTTGTTGTGCACCTGCATTTAATGCCATTAATGTATTAGCTACTGCTAATCCAAAATCATCATGACAATGTACACTTACAGGTCTGGATAATGTTGCTAATTCCTTATAGAAATCATATGATTTTTCAGGAGTTAATAAACCTACCGTATCACATGCACATAAACGATCTGCTCCTGCTTCTATACCTAAATTATATAATCTTTTAAGGTCATCCATACTTGTTCTTGTTGCATCCTCAGTTGATAATTCTACAATTAAACCATGACTTTTAGCATATTCTGTAGCATTTACTGTCATCTGTTCTACTTGTTCTCTTGTCTTTCTTAATTTGTATTGTATATGTAAATCAGATGATGGAATTACTAAATGAATACTATCCACGTCACAGTTTAGTGCTGTGTCAATATCTACTTTAACAGGCCTAGCAAAACTACATATTTCAGCGTCTAAATTGTTTTCAGTTATTGTTTTAATACTTTTTTGTTCACCCTTTGAAGTTATTGCAGAACCTGCTTCTATAACATCTACTCCTAATTCATCCAGTTTTAGAGCTATTTTAAGCTTTTCATTAGATGTTATTAATACGCCGGGTGTTTGTTCTCCGTCACGTAATGTTGTATCAAATATTTTTATATTATCTAACATGAATATCACCTATTTTTTTGTTAAAACAGTAATTATACGTGTTAAGCTTTTATGCATTCTTATTGAATGTTGTTCTTTTATTTTTAGAGGTGTTCCTTCTATTACTTCATTTAAATCTATGTAATGAGGACTTGCCATACATATATATCCATCATCTTTAAGATATGATGAAATAGCATTCAATGCTTCATGATACAATTGTTTAGTATCATCACCACCTAGTGTTGTTGATATACCATAAGGTGGATCCATTGCTACTGCATCTACTTTTTTATCTAATTTTAAATCGCGTACATCTTCCCACATTATCTTAAAATCAGAAAATCCCTCTGCAGCTAGGTTTAATTTTGTTCCTTCATACATTTGTTTTTCAATATCAGAGCCGATTAATTTTGTATTTAGTTCACCAGCTTCTATTAGTATTCCTCCTGTTCCACAGAAAGGATCAAGTACTGTGTCATTTTCATGAACTCTTGCTAAGTTAACCATACATAAAGCTAATTTTGGACTCATTGATCCAGGATGGAAATATGGACGTTTATGTGGCTTGTTATCAAAGAAATGTCTCTTGTTCTGTTCTATTATTAATTCAGTTATTATTACTTTATTATAACTTGTTATGGATGTTTCTTTATATTCATTTGTAACTACTTCTGGATCTGTGTATACTAATTTTATTGTATGAACAGCGTTATCTAAAGATACAGGCATTTGTGATTCTTTCTTAATATATCCTCCAATATTTCTTTCAATACCATCTTTATCTACATCACCATTACCCATTCTTTTTACACGTACTTTGAATGAATCTTTAACATATTTTGTCCAGTCTATTGATTCTATTGCTGTTTGAAGGTTTTCTGGTGTTGTTTTTTTTATAGTATATAAAATTTCATGTGTATATGCTAGATGTGCACCTAATTCACTAACTTCATCTTTTGTAGCATCCACCTCTAATTCTACTATTCCTGGATATTCATTCAATATTTCATATTTAATATTAAGTGTACCTAGTCTAGCTAAAAGTTCAGCTCGGGGTAATGTCTCATTTTCTTGTGATAATATTACAGTGATTTCCATATATTTTTCAGTCTCCTTACACCTATTTTTGGTAATAGTTTAAATATTACTCCTGTTTTCACTAATTGTTTTAGTAATGGAACTTGGTTATCCATATCTCCATATTCTGATATTATTTTATCAACGTTGTTATCCTTTAATTCCTTGAACATGTAATTGAAGTCATCTTCATCCATACTTTTGATTATTTTCTGTACATTTTGTTGTGCTTTGAATTCACTATCATATTTTTTATGATATTCTGTTTCGTATTGTTTTAGATAGTTATTATTGTCTTCTTCCAGCATTTTATTTGAATTTTTTGCTGCTATAGTTGTACAGTTAAATCCTGTCACTAATCCTCCACCAGTCGTTGGTTTTATTTGATTTGCTGAATCACCTAGGAGGATTGTGTTGTTTTCAACTATTTTCTTATTAACGTTAAATCTTGGGATTAACCCATAGTGTTTTTGAATGATAGTACTACCTGAATCCATCATGTTTGTTAGTATTTGATTTGCCTGTTTATGTGATCCATTGGTAAATAATCCTAACCTTTGTTCTGTTGGAGATACTGGTATTTTCCATATAAATCCGGGCAATATACTTGTATTTACTCTTACATCAACGTATTCTGTGTCTGATGGTTCTGTTTTTAATGTATATTGAATACCCGTGTAGGATTCTTCTTTAAAATTAGGATTCATTTTCTTTGATGTCGCTGAATTTGGACCACATGCTACTGCTATTATGTTAGATGAATATTTTCCATTAGTTGTTGTTATTCTTGTGTTATCCATATCGACATCAAGAACACGTTCTCCATAAAAAGCAGTTGCTCCAGCATCTACTGCTCTGTTAAATAGATATTTATCATATAACACTCTATCTAACACATATGCTGAATTATCATCTTTCTCTACTGTGATACTTGTTCCATTAGGTGATAACAAGTTAGCTCCTTTAACTTTATTTGATATGAATTCTTCAGGTAAATTCTTAGTATCCTTTATGTTTGTTGACACTATTCCCGCACATTGTAATGGTTGACCTATCCTGTTTTTCATATCAAAAAGAGCTACATCATATCCTAATTTAGCCATCTTATATGCATATGTAGATCCTATTGGTCCACCACCAACTACAATTATATCATAATTCGTCATGCTTTCATCCAGTTAAAAAAATTTTTAAAAATAAATAGAAAAAGAAGGATAAAAAGGATTAAGTTTATTCATTATATTTTTTGAACATTCTTTGATGTCTTTCCATAATTTCATCCTTATTCATTTTAGATTTTTTATATTTTTGTTTATTTTTATTCCATTTATTAATAAAGGAATTATTCTGTGAGTTATTTTCTTGTTCATGAGAATAATCATTATCATCCCTATAATAATTCCTATTTTCTATTGGGGGAGCTTGATTATTCTCCTCATACCGATTATATTCATGATAATCATATCTATCATCATATTCTCTATTATCATATCTATCATCATATCCATAATTCCTGTTATATCCGTTATTATAATAGTTAGGATTATAATTAGGTGGATAATTAGGAGGATATTCATTATAATCACTTATATGGCTAAGAATTATCTCTTCTGCACTTTTAGGGTCTGGTATATCATCAAGAATTGTATCAGAATTATCATGACCACCATAAATAAGAATATCCCCTACATTAATAATTCTCTCTAACATGTTCTGAGAAATTTCGATATCCTGTACTTTTCTGTAAGGCATCATGATTTTTTCTTTACGGAAAAAACCTCTTTGAATAATGATTCTCTGATTTGTTAAGACATATTTAGTATAATTCCAGTCAAGAATATCTAATAATATCTTTACAAGTACAATTAATATACAGAAGATTAATAGTAATTCCATTATTGATGTTAAATTTGTGAAATTCATTTGAAATGATGTTAATAGTGTATCTTGAATATTATAGAATATCGTGACTATTGGAGCAAATAAGAATACTAATATAAATAGTAATATTATTTTAAATATAAAATTCTCACAATAGCAGAAAATATTTGGTTTTGTTTCTAGTAATATTTTCTCTGAACCTGCTCTCTGGAAATCATTGTTATTTTTATTATTAGTTCTAGAGTTATTTGGCTTTGGCATCATGAAAATTATGCCCCCTTTTTATTTTAAATATGTTAAATATATTTGTTAATAACTAATATTATAATTTTATATATAATATACTGATTATTTTCATTGTTAATAAGTAACAACAATATTAATTAATTGAGAAAAGAAGAATGATTACTATGGAAAATAGAATTTATTCTAAGAATATAAATATAGAATCAACCCATATTTCATTAAAAAGTGATATTAATATAGATTTAACACAACTAATTAAGAAAGAAAGAAGAATCATACAGAATACCATAAATAGTAATCCACTATTTGCCGGTTATAAACCAGTTCCTATAATTTCTGATGAAACAATACTTAAATTAATGACTGTTGCCGGTGAAATCTCTGATACTGGTCCTATGTCTTCTGTTGCAGGAAGTATTAGTGAAGTTTGTTTAAATTATCTTATTAGTAAAGGCAGTCGTTTTTCAATTGTTGAAAATGGCGGAGATATTGCTCTTAAAACTAATAGGAAAGTAGTTATCGGAGTTTATGCTGGTGATAGTAGTTTTTCATATAATATCGGATTTAAGATAAAGCCAAGACCACATGGTTATGGTATTTGTACGTCATCATCTGCTGGTCCATCCAAGAGTTTTGGTAAAACTGATGCTACAATTGTTTTTAGTAGACAAAGCAGTATTTCTGATAGTCTTGCTACATGTATTGGTAATTATGGTGTAGGTGATTGTGATGATGACATTGTTCATAATGCTTTAACTCATGCAGAGGATTATCATGATTACTATGATGGAGTAATGGTTATTAAAGGTGAAATTCTTGGCAAAACAGGCCATATTCCCTCATTAGTTAAAACTAGTAGTAAAAGTTATCTTGGTGAATTATTTGAAATTGAATAAAAAAAGTGAGAATTGTTTTTTATAGATTTTCTAGACATACTTCTTGTAGTACCTGAGCATCAGGATTATCTGGATACATTACTAATACTTTAGTAAAACATTCAATTGCATCCCTGAAATCTCCTAGTTCCATGTATGCTACTCCTTTATTATTTAATATTATTGCATTGTTTGTATCTACTTTTAATGCATGATTATAGCATTCTATTGCTTCATCATATCTTTGTAATCCTAGCAATGTGTTTCCTTTACTTGCCCATGTATTTGAATCATCTGTATCATCTAAACATAATTCTATTGACTTATCATATGCAGCTAGTGCTTCCTCACTTTTCCCTAACATGTTAAGAACTGTTCCTTTTTCATTCCATACATCAGGGTCAGTATCATCTATTTCTAAGACCTTGTTAAAGCAAATTAATGCTTTTTCAAAATCATTTAACATTTCATAAATTAATCCTCTCCAGTAAAGTACTGTTGTATTTTCTGGATTAACATGTAATGCTTTGTTGTTTACTTTCAGAGCTTTATCTGGTTCACGTTTGTTTAGATATGCTATTGCTATGTTATTGTATAAGTATTCATTGTTTGGTTCTATTTTTATTGCTTTTTTATAGTGTTTTATTGCATCACCAAATTGTCCCAGACGTGATAGGTTATCTCCTATTCTATTTAATAACTGAACATCATCATGGTCATATTCTAATGCTACTTTATAGCATATTGATGATTGTTTGTATTTTCCCATTTCAAAGAGTACGTCTGCTTTTTTTATGATTATATTCTTTTGATTTATTGCTGAGCCTTCCCATTGGCTTACATGTAATTTTTTGAATTGAAATACTTGGAATTCATCCTTGTTTTTTGTGTTGTTGGGATATGTTTTTCTAAGGTCTTTTTCTAGTTCTTTTGTGCTTTTGTATCCTAGTTTTGCCGCCAATTCATGATCTTGAATAACGTCTTCAAAGGTTAATATATCTACGTGAGTTACTTCTGCTTCGAATAGTTTTTCTCGTTCTTTCGACAGAATATTCCAATAGCAGTAGAGGTGATCTCCTGGGTATAGTGGTTGTTTCCATCTTCTTCTTATGGTAATATTTCTTTTACCACTAATTAAATCAATATCTTTGTTTCCTAGTAATAATATTGGCATTTTTCTCTACTCTTTCTTTATGATTTGGTTTCCAAATTGGTTGGATTTTATATGTATTTCTGGTATTGTTGTATCTAGACTTTTTATTATTTTTAATAATTCTTCAGGATTTGGTTCTTCATAATCTGCTAATCTTGAATCATATGTTACCCTATTTCTAAATTGCTGTATTGTATACATGTCACATTTAAGATCTTTTGTTAAATCGTATATGTCTTGTGGTGTTAGTAGTTGTGGAACGTATGTTGTTCGACATTCAAGAAATACATTATGTTCTAATATAATTTCTATTGTTCTATTAATAGTTTCTTTAGTATTACTTGGATATATATCACTTATTTTATAATATTTATCTAATGGTGCTTTGATATCCATTGCCACATAATCTAAATCATCTATTATTTCCGAAATTTCATCCGGATGTAATCCGTTAGTATCTAACTTAACTAACAAATTAGAATCTTTAGCTTGTTTAATAAAATTTTTAATAACATCAAGATGTAATAATGGTTCACCACCACTAAGAACTATACCATCAATAAAATCCAGATTCTTTTCAACTTCTTCTTCTATTTCTTCTATATCCCATTTTGTAAGATGTTCATTTTTTAATAACTGAGGATTATGACAATATTTACATCTAAGGTCACATCCCGGCGTAAATAAAACTAAGGACATTTTTCCAGGATAATCTAATGAGGAGTAAGTTGGTTGTATATTCACAGTAATCACGAATTTTTTAGTTAAATATGTTATTTATAATTCCAAATATTAATAAATTAGTAATTTATCGTTCGTATAAAATAGAATTATATTATAATAAAAAACATAAAACAATTACCACATCTAAAAAAGATATCAGAAAACAATAAGAAACAAACATCCAAAAAAAAAGTCCTACAAACTAAAAAAACAAAATAAAATAACATCCTAAAAAATATAATAAAAAGAATAATAAAATTCAATACTAGATAAAAAGAAAAAATAATACATAGAACACAAATGAAATAAAAAAAAGTGATAACATGTCTGATAAAAATAAAATTTATGAAGGAGCCAAAGTAATTGGAGACGTAGACCTAAAAGATAACGTATCCATATGGTATAATGCAGTAGTAAGAGGAGATATTGAACCAATCTCTATCGATGAAAATTCAAATGTACAAGATAACTGTGTTATACATGTAAGTAAAGATTATCCTGTAAAAATAGGTAAACATGTATCCATTGGACATAACGCCACAGTACACGGCTGTACAATAGATGATAACGTGCTAATCGGTATGGGATCTGTAATATTAAATGGCGCACATATTACAAAAAATTGTTTAGTAGGAGCAGGAGCACTAGTGACAGAACATAAAACATTCCCTGAAGGATCATTAATAATAGGTTCACCTGCTAAAGCAGTCAGACAATTAACAAAAGAAGAAATAGAAGGTATTACAAATAATGCTGATGAATATGTAAAATTAGCATTCAAAGAATAAAACGTGATTATATGGTAAAAACAAGAGCAATAATTGATGAATTTGACACCTATGTTCCAGGTAAATCTAAAAAAGAAATCTCTGAAAAATATGGTGTCCCAGAAAATGAAATTTTAAAACTCGGATCAAATGAAAACCCATGGGGTCCCGCACCAGGAGTAAAAGAAGCAATACTAAATGCAATTCCAGAAATGAACAGATATCCTGAATCAAACCATGAATACTTAAAAGAAAAAATAGCTGAGTATGCAGGAGTAAATAAAAACCAGGTAATAGTAACAGGTGACGGAGCTGATGAATTATTAGACATATTAGCAAAAACACTCATAGACCCTGGGGATGAATTCATTGTACATCCACCAACATACATGTACTACTCATTCACATTTAAACAATACAATGCTAAAGCAGTGTATGCAAAATGGAATGTTAAAGAAAACAAATTAGATGTACAATCAGTGTTAGATAATATTACTGATAAAACAAAGGTAATTTTCCTCTGTACACCAAATAACCCAACAGGTGGACTAATTCCACAAGAAGATATCATAAAAATTATTGAATCAACAGATGCTCTTGTAGTTATTGATGAAGCATACTGGGAATTTTCAGAAGTAAACAATGTAAATCTACTCGATAAATATGATAATGTATTCATAATAAGAACATTTTCAAAAGTAATGGGATTAGCAGGATTAAGAATAGGATATGGACTATCTAATCCAGAATTACTTGAAAAAATATCAAGAATAAAACCAGTATTCAGCTTAACAGTACCTTCACAAAAAGCAGTACTTGCAACATTAGCTGACAAGGAATTCATTAAAGAATCTACCAAAAAAAGTATTGCTGAACGAGAATATCTCTATGAAAGTGTTAATGCAATAGATAATCTACACATATATAAATCAAAATCAAATTACTTGTTAATAGACGTAAGAAATAGTGGATTCACAGCAAAAGAATTAACATCAAAACTCATGGAAAAAGGAATTATTGTAAGAGATTGTACTAGTTTTTATGGTCTTGATGAATATTATATACGTATTAGTGTTGAAACACACCCTAAAAATGAGAAATTTATTAAAATATTAAAAGAAATAGTAGGTAATTAGTAATATTACCTCTTTTTACCATCTACTTTTTATAAAAATAGCTTACATACAATTAATGTCTTTTAGGATTATGATAAACTAATGCTGCTACAACACTAGCTTTATCTATAACAGTATGTGATTGTATTACGGATTTATAATCTATTATTTCAAGTTCTCTTTTTTCTATCATGTATTCAGCCATGAATTTTGCTTCATCTTCTAATTCTTTAATAGATTTATTAATTCCTGTTGTTTCTATAACACACCCCATCTCTTCTGCCTGTGCAAATGCTATAACTGCACTTATTTCATCCCCTGGATTATCAGAGTATTGATGTGCCAGTACACAGTTAGTCATTTCCCCTGGCTGTAATTTAGGCATTGGTATTACTTCAGTATCTGGTGGTAACATGCTTGAAACAGGAATTAAATTTACATTACCTATTTCTGCTTCAAGTAAAGCATTGTCAAATGCGTTTAGTTTTGTTGGTCCTTCTGATGCACCTTTTGTTAATGATACTTTCATTATATATACTTCTCCCATAATCTCTTGTTGATTATTTAATACTTTTAAATTAAATTCTAATTATATCTATCTTATAATATAAGATATTATTTTAATAACAATAAGTTATAAAAATAAGAAAAGGTATATATATTATAAGCATAAACTAAAAACATGAACTAAAAAAAGTAAATAAAAACTATAATCCCCTAATTATAATCATAATAAAAATAATCAATTAATAATTAAATAAAAAAAAGGAGTGAAAAAATGACCTCTGAAAGTAGCGATAACTTATCATTTACTCAACAATTAAGAGAAGATGGTTTAATAATAACAGATGTAACTACTAAAATAGAAAATAAAGATGAAAATACAGAAAATACTAAAGAGTTACCAATATTATTAATACCAAATACAATCCTACTTCCACACACAGACATAAAAATACCTCTAGACAAAGTACACACAGAAAACATACTAAATACGATAAATGATGATCACCAAGGAATAATATTAACACCGAAAAAGTTACCAAGAGATAACAACGGTGGAGTTGAATTCTATGATGTAGGAGTAATACTCGAAATTAAAAACATAGAAGAAGAAGCAAAACAATACCGTATAGAATTAAAAGTAAAAGATAAAGTAGAAATAAAAGGTATTAAAGAAAAAAACAGTTATTTCTATGCAAAATATGAAACCATTCAAGAAGACAACACAATAACACCAGAAGAATCAAAAACAATAAACAAAGACATCAACGATGCAATACTCAGCATATCAAAATTAATACCAAATTCCGAACCATATGCTAGAAGAATCATAGACAAAATAGATACAGAAGAAAAAATAGCAGAAGTATTCCCATACCTACGTGTAACAATAAATAAAAAACAAGAACTACTAGAACTTAACTCAGTGAAAATAAGAGCACTACGCGTAATACAATTACTATTAGAACAAAGAGATGCTATGAGCATACAAATGGAAATAACAAATAAACTCAACAAAAACATGAGCGAAATACATAAACAAACTCTTCTTCGAGAACAAATGAAAATGATTCAAGAAGAACTCAACATGACCGATGATACAGAAGACAGAAAAACATACAGAGAACGAATAAAAGAAGCAGAACTACCTGAAGAAGTTGAAAAAGCAGCACTGGAAGAAGTAGATAAACTAGAAAGACAAGGCCAAAACAACTCAGAAGAAAACATAATAAGAAACTATCTTGATACAATACTTCAACTACCATGGCATAAAGAAGAGAAAAAAGACATTGACATAACTAAAGCCAGAGAACAACTTGATAAAGACCACTATGGACTAGAGAAAGTAAAAGATAGAATAATACAACATCTAACTGTACTTAAGATGAAAAATGAAAAACAAGGTTCAATAATACTATTTGTAGGACCACCCGGAACAGGAAAAACCAGTCTTGGAAAAAGTATTGCAAAAGCATTAGACAGACCATATGTAAGAGTAAGTCTAGGTGGAATAAAAGATGAATCTGAAATAAGAGGCCATAGAAGAACATATCTTGGTGCACTACCAGGAAGAATCATTAATGGAATGAAAAAAGCAGGAAAAACAAACCCTGTATTTGTATTAGATGAAATTGATAAAACAACAGCATCAATAAATGGAAATCCAACAAGTGCATTACTCGAAGTATTAGACCCAGAACAGAATAATACATTCTCAGACCATTACTTAGAAGTACCATATGACTTATCAGATGTTTTCTTCATAGGAACTGCAAACTCATTACAAGATATACCAGGACCTTTAAGAGATAGACTAGAAATAATTGAATTAGACAGCTACACTAACACAGAAAAACATCATATAGCAGAAGAGCATCTTATAGATGAAGTACTAGAAGAACATGGATTAACAAGAAATGACCTTGTAATAACACCAGAAGCAATAAACACGATAATTGAAAAATATACTAGAGAAGCTGGAGTAAGGGAGCTTAAAAGACAAATAGCTGCTATAGCACGAAAAACAACAGAAAAAATAGTGGTTGATGACATAGAAAGGCCATATGTTGTAACTGAGGACATGCTTTATGATATATTAGGACATGAAAAAGCACACTATGATATGGTACCAGCACAGAACCCACCAGGTGTAGTAACAGGACTTGCATGGACACCTGTTGGTGGTGACATCCTATTCATAGAAGCTGTACTGTTGCCTGGAGAGGGTAAATTGGAACTTACTGGACAATTAGGTGATGTGATGAAAGAATCTGCACAAATAGCTCAAAGTCTTATAAAATCAAGATTACAACCAATACTCAAAGACACAGAATTTGATAAGAGAAATATACACATCCACGTACCAGAAGGAGCTATACCAAAAGATGGACCTTCAGCAGGGGTAACCCTTCTTACAACAATAGCCTCCCTAATAACAAGCACACCTGTTGATTCAACAATAGCTATGACTGGTGAAATATCATTACAGGGAAAAGTATTACCTGTTGGCGGTATAAAAGAAAAAGTGATTGCAGCTCATAGATCTGGAATAAAAACCGTATTATTACCTGAAAAGAATATGGAAGACCTCGACGATGTACCTGATGAAGTTAAAGATGAAGTAACATTTAAACCAATGAAAACTGTTGATGATGTATTAAATGAATCTTTAAACATTAAATTACCAAAGCCGGAACATTTAGATATTAATGTAGAACAGATAAATAGGTTAAGCCTATAATACAAGTATTTATTACTACAGCATGATCCCCTTCATCTTACCCTTTTTTATATACAAATTACTTTCAAGTATTTCCATTAAAAGAAAGAATAACTCATAACTATTAATCCTATTTTTTATTAATTATAAATTCCTAAATAATATTAAGAACATAAAGTAGAATAGTAATCAATAGAAGTGGAAATATGAATGATAAGGAGATAAACTTTTGGTTAAATTTATCACAGGAAATCTCTGAAAAAGTAGAAGAAGCAATAACAAATGCTAGAGATGATCCTAAGTTAACAACAATCACAAAAATAGGTGCAGATGGAACGCCTACACACAAGATAGACGAATACGCAGAAAATGCAGCAATTGAAGTTATAAAAAATAGTGGTAAATCATTGATTCTTATTAGTGAAGAAATTGGAAAAATAAAAATTGGCAAAGAGGATGCTAAAAATCTTGTAATCATGGATCCTCTTGATGGTACCAGTAATGCTATGAAAAACATTCCTTGTTATGGTATTTCTATAGCTGTGGCAAGCATCCCTAATGATGAAAGAGTATCTGATGTAACACTTGGGGATATAGAGTTTGGTTATATAAAAAACTTCCCTACTGGTGATATATATACTGCTATCAAAGGAAAAGGTTCTGCTAAAAATGGTAAGCCTATGACGTTATCAAATATTAAAAAAGCATCTGAATCAACTATTAGTACATATATCTACAGAGCTAAAGAAGGAATGCTTGATAAACTATGCACATCTGTTAGACGTATGCGGTTAATGGGTGCTATTGCTGTAGAATTATGTTATGTTGCTGATGGAACATATGATACTTTTTTAGATGTTGGTGCTGTTCGTGTTTTAGATATTGCAGCTGCTCAACTGGTAATTAAAGAAACAGGTGGTGTTGTTACTGATATTGAATCTAATCCTTTAGCAAGTCAATTAGATTTACTTGAAAAAACATCCATTGTAGCATCAGCTAATAAAGAAGTACATGATGATATTATAAAATTATTATAGTAAATTTGTGATAATATGAAAATTGGAATTGTCTCACGGACAGATAAAGAGGAAGCCATAGAACTTGATAGAAATATTGTTAAATATTTACTAGCTAACCATGTTGAAATAGAATTAGACACTAGTTTAGCTAAGGAACTGGAAGAATACTCTGATCTAGAAACTCCTATAGAAGATATGACATCAGATATTGTTTTATGTGTAGGTGGAGATGGTACTGTTCTTAATGCTCAGCATGTATTATCTCCTAAAAAGATACCAATACTCAGTATCAATATGGGTACTGTTGGATTCTTAACTGAAGTGGATCCAGAGGATATCTTTGAATGCCTTGATAAATTGCTAAGTTATGATTTCTTCATTGAAGAAAGATTACAGTTAGATGTTTTATGTGATGATAAATGGATAACCGTACTAAATGAATTAGTTATCATGACAAGTCAGCCAGCAAAGATGCTAAATTTAAGAGTTTCTGTTGATGAAGAAGTTGTAGATGAAGTTCGCGCTGATGGATTAATTGTTTCAACACCAAGTGGATCTACAGCTTATTCTATGTCAGCTGGTGGACCTATTGTTGATCCACGTGTTGATGCAGCAATTATTATCCCTATATGTCCATTTAAATTAAATACTAGGCCAAAAATCGTTCCAGCAGAAAGTACAATAACTGTTAAATTTCTAAAAGAGGGTAAACAAGCTATTGGTGTACTTGATGGTGTTTCACGTGAGAACTTTAATTATATGGATGAAGTTAAAATCAGAAAATCTGATAATGCAGCATATTTTGTTAGATTTAAAAAGAACTTCTATAATAGTGTAAATAACAAATTAATTGTAGGATAAGTTCATTAAATTCTTTTTTTAACTTCTTCTTTTTTTATAGGGTTGATTGATAAATTATGACTAAGAATATTTTAATTAGTGATGCTAATCACGGTGGTATTACTCTTCTTAAAGAATATTACAAGTATACAGATAATAACCTATTTTTCTATGATGTTTATAACAAGTTAACACATGATGAAAAACTAGAATTAAGTAATAAGTATAATGTTAAATTTCTATCTCTTGATTATATTATTAAACATAGAACTGATTTTATAACAATAAATCCTATTCATATGAATCCTGTTTTTAGTAGTGATTATACTCATCATGAATTCACTGGATATTTAATTAATAAACATAGACTTAGATATGGATGGAATTTTAAGATTATAGAAGTTACTGGCGTTAAAGGTAAAACTAGTACAGCTACATTGATAAGTTCTGTACTGAAAAATAACAGTGTTCTCACACTTACTAGTCATGACTTATCATATCACAGCCCGTCAGAAGATATTGTATTATCAACATCCCTTAGTATTACTCCTGCTAGTATTATCACAGCTCTTAACATTGCATGTGAAAATGATTTACTGGATAAAATTGATTATTGTGTTTTTGAGGTTTCACTTGGTATTACTAGTTACTGTGATATTGGAATATTAACTAATATATTAGAGGATTATCCTATAGCTCAGGGCAATCAAACAGCAAGTAGTGCTAAGAAATCAATATTTAATTCAAAACAAGTATTATGTGATATGAGTGCTTATAATACATATTATTCTAATGTGAATAAAGATGTGATAACTGTTAGTACTAGTGATTCTAGGGCAGATATACATACAAGCAAGATTAATTATGATATTAAAAATACCCACTTTAAAGTTCAGTATAATAAAGAGGAACTATCCCTATCAATGTTTGCTGTGAGTGACTTCTATATTACTAATATTCTTTTTGCTATGGGAGTAGGACTAATACTTGGCTTAGATAATAATGAAATTATTTCAAATATAGAAAACATGAATATAATACCAGGCAGAGGATCATATAAAATTGTTAATAATAAGATGGTATTAGAAGATATAAATTCTGGTCTTAATACTACTTCCATAAAAAAATGTGTGGACAATACCACAAGATACACATCCAATTATATAATAATATTAGGTGGTGATTACGGTATAACCTGTGAAGAGATAGATGAGAATAAACTATTAAAATACTTAAAAACAGTACCATCCAATAAAGTGATACTTACTGGTGAATTAGGAAATAGTCTAAAAAAACAAGGTTTGCCAATAATTTACATTGATAATCTCCAGGATGCATACCATGAAGCATTAAATAGAAATTATGAAATAATACATGTAATATACAGAAGTGAATACAATACTAGAAAGTTAGTATGTAACTAATTACAAAAAATACATAGTATTTCATTTATTTATATTTTTATAAACTAATAATTTCAAACTTTTTTTCTATGAATTTTTTTAATATTCTAATAGAGCGAAAATATTCATGAAACTGATAGTTACTGAAAATAAGTAAACATGACTAGAGTGAAACCTGTTTTATAATTCTATTTTATTCTAACAAGTCTTTTATTTTTTAATTAATCTATACTTTTTTTTAATAATTAATACTATCAACAGTAGCTCTTTCATAGATATCTATAAGAAGTCTTTTATTTTATTTAAAATGTATTCTTATTAGTTAAATAAGACATAATTGAGTAAATATTCTATTAAATACTATTTAAAATAATTAAAAATAATAAAAAGAAGTATAAATAAAGAAGAGTTATACAAAAATATATTAAATATATTAAATATATAATTATAAAGAGTTAAAAAATAAGTTACTGAGATTATTATAATTGATAATAGCTTAATATTAGTTATTTTAAGAAAAAAATACTCATGATCATAGTTATTTAGAATAATGGAGGCGTAATTAGTGATAGTTGGTACACGAGGTAGTAAGCTTGCTACAACTCAGACTCAAACTGTTGTAAAATCACTTGAAGAAATTACTGGTGAAAAAATAGAAACAAAAATAATTAAAACAACAGGAGACAAAATTAAAGATTCACAATTATATAATATTGATGCTAAAGGTATTTTTACAAAAGAATTAGATACTGCACTAATAGATGGAGACATCGATTTTGCAGTACATAGTTTTAAAGATTTACCTAGTGAATTAAATGACCAACTTACAATAACAGCCATTCCTAAAAGAGAAGCTATCAATGAAGTATTAATTTCTAATTATACCTGGGATGAACTACCTGAAAATGCTACATTAGGTACTAGTAGTGTTAGAAGAGAAGCTTTCTGTAAATTCCATGGAAAGAAAGTTCAAACAAAACCTATACGTGGAAATATTGATACACGTATCCGTAAAGTTGAAGAAGGACAATATGATGCTACTATAATGGCTTTAGCAGGTATTAATCGATTAGGCTTACAAGATCATGTTAAAGAAATTTTTGATGAAACATACATCGTACCTCCAGCAGGACAAGGAGCTTTAGCAGTGATGACTAATAAAGATTCTGAATACAATGATATTATTTCAAAACTTAATGATGAAGATTCAAGAATAGAAGCTTTAACCGAGAAAGCAATTCTTGAGACCATTGGTGTAGGATGTCAATGGCCTATTGGTATAATTTCAAAAGTTGATGGAAACAATATTAATATACACTGTAAGTTATTAAGTCCAGAAGGTAAACTTTTAGCAGATGTTAATGAGACAACTAAAAAGAATGAAGCAATAGACACTGCAAAAGCTATTGGAATAAAATTAAGAGAGGATACTTTATGAAACAGACAAACGTGGGTGTTATAGGAGTAGGATCTATGGGTTACAACCATGTTCGTATATACTCCGAATTGGAAAATGCAAATTTAGTAGCAATATCTGATATGGTAAGAGGTACACTTGATAAGGTATCAAAAGAATTCAATACTGTAGGATATGTTGATTATGATAATATTCTTCAGATTGATGATATTGAAGCAGTAAACATATGTGTACCTACAGTATTTCACCATGATGTTGCTATGCGTGCAATAGAAGCAGGCAAAAATGTGTTAGTAGAAAAACCAATCGCTTCAAAATTACCAGAAGCAAAAGAAATGATTAATGCAGCAAAAGATGCTGGAGTAATTTTAGCAACAGGACACGTAGAAAGATTTAATCCAGCAGTAAGAGTTGCAAAAGAATTACTTGATGCCGGAGAAATTGGTGAAGTAGTTACAGCTAACGCAAAAAGATTAGGTCCATACCCACCAAGAATAAGAGACGTGGGAGTAGCAATAGACTTAGCTATTCACGACATAGATATATTTAACTATTTATTTGAAAGTAAAGCAAACACAGTATATGCAAACATGAGCAGTAAACTAAAAAACTGTGAATTTGAAGACCATGCAGAAATAATGACCAAATATGATAGCGGAGTGTTAACCATACTTGAAACAAACTGGCTAACACCATACAAAAAACGACAATTAAACATCACAGGAGTAGATGGTATAATAAGCGTTGACTATGGTGATCAAACAGTTACACTATACAAGGAAAATAATCAAGTTGAAAACGTGAAAGTTGAAAATAAAGAACCTCTCAAAGAAGAATTAAGATCATTTGTGAATGCAGTACAGCAGGATACAGAACCTGAAGTAACAGGTCAGGATGGATATGAAGCATTAAGAATAGTTGATGCTGCTATGAAATCATCAAAAGATAAAAGATTAGTATATTTATAAAAATAAGTGATTAAAATGAATAGCAAACTAATTGAGAAAGCTAGTGAACTTAGAAATAAAGGATTAACCACAGGTGAAATAGCAGATGAATTAAACATTTCAAAAGATACTACACAATGGTTAATAATGCAAAAAACACCTGTAAACAAAAATAAACAAAAACAAAAACCCGACGATTTTGCTATTAACTGGAAAACAATAGGAACTAGTTCATCACGTATGCAATACATTTCATCAGCACTAGCTGATTTAACACTAGAGGAAGGTGTTGTTGACGCGGTTGTAGGTATATCAGTAAGCGGAGTTCCATTTGCAACAATAATGTCCGATTTATTAGATGCGGATTTAGCTGTATTCCACCCAGTAAAACATATGAAAAATGAATCAGCACAGGGAGCAATAAGTAACAACTTTGCTAACATAAAAAACAAAAATGTTGTTATAGTTGATGATGTTATAACTAGTGGAGCTACAGTAACTGATGCAATAAGGGTATGTGAAACACATGGAGCAAAACCAATAGCTGTAACAGTTCTTGTAGACAAAAAAGGTATTAATGATTTAGAGGATGTACCAGTAAAATCTTTAATCAAAATAAATAAAGTAGGATAAATATAACCACCCTTCTTATTTTTTTCTTAATTTTTTTAGGCTTTAAATCATGAAAATCTAACAAATTCTATAAATTAGTTTAATTTAAAAAAAATTATATAGTTAAAAACGATATATAATATATAACATAGAATTATGATTTTATATACTTAGAAATTTAATATACATTTTAATCAATGAAATTTAATTTAACAATTACTCATTAGGAAAGAATGGAGGATATATAATTTGAAAAAATCTAACAATAAGAAAAACCATAACCATAATAACAACCAAAATAACGGAGAGAACATCCGTGTAAGATCACCAAGAAAAGGTGAAATTCCTGGAGTTGTTGAGGAAATTCTAGGACATGGAAAACTCAAAGTAAGATGTAACGATAAAAAGATCAGATTATGTCGTATTCCTGGAAAAATGAAAAAAAGAATTTGGATTCGTCAAGGTGATGTTGTACTTGTAAAACCATGGGACTTCCAAAGTGATGAAAAAGCAGATGTTATTTGGAGATACACACGTACAGAAGCTAATTACCTTGAAAGAAGAGGATTCTTAAAAATATAATGTTGATATCAAAATAAATAATAAACATAATAGTTCGAAGAGGAATTTAAATGGATTTAGTAGAAAAATTAGAGCCTGTTCTCATCTTTGGAGCTATTATATTAGGTTTATTATTTAAAGATGTGACAATACTAAATCAAATCAGCCCCTATTTAATAAATATTTTTTTAGCATTAATGTTATTTGCAGTATTTCTGGATGTTCCTCTGGAAGATATTAAAAACAGTTTTTATAACAGACGATTTACTGTAACAAGCCTCCTGATTAACTTCTTATGGACACCATTATTCGGCTATTTTTTAGGTGATTTATTCCTACATGGAAATATTAATCTACTTCTTGGCTTTTTCATGTTAATTTTAACACCATGTACTGACTGGTATCTATTATTTACTAAAATGGCAAAGGGTGATGTTCCTCTGAGCTTATCTATTCTACCAATAAACTTAGTACTACAATTAGTATTACTTCCAGTGTATTTATTATTGTTTTTCTCAAATAGCAATACACTAAATATATTAAGTCTAGCAAATAGTCTTTTAACGTTTATTGTGATTCCTTTTATCACTGCACAAATTGTTAAATATGTCTTACAGGGAAGGTCCATTAAAAGTGAGATTATATCATTTTTCAGCAGTTACCAGACAATCTTTCTATGTATTGCAATATTCGGGTTATTTAATACAGAGGCAAGTAATCTTTTTGATAACATTAATATTATAGGAATTGTATTTATTCCCTTGATATTATTCTTTATCATGAACTTTATCTTAGATTATATTGTAGCAAGAAGAAGTGGTTTTAATTATGAGGATTATGCTAGTTTAACTTTAACTACCTTAGCACGTAATTCACCATTTGCACTTGCTATAGCTATCAGTTCATTTCCAGATAATCAATTAGTTGCTATTGCACTAGTAATTGGGCCATTAATAGAGTTACCAGTATTGTATATTGTATCAAAAATACTATTACAAATACGTAAAAATTATTAGAAAATAAATAAAGAGATAATAGCATTAGAAAGGAGTTTTTTAATTGAATAAACATTACCGTGATGCAGATAATCAGATGCGTAAATTAGAAGAGACTAAGAGAATTAAAAGTTCCGAAGATAAACAAGTTTCTAGTGAAGTTTTTGATGATAAAACACTGAAAGTATTGTATAAATTAGCAAAACAGGGATATATTAATACTTTAAATGGTGTTATCAGTACTGGTAAAGAAGCTAATGTTTTTCTAGGTATTGATGATGATGGTAATAATGTTGCTGTTAAGATTTATAGGGTTATGACTCTTGATTTTAAGAAGATTAAAGAATATATTGCCGGAGATCCTAGATTCAAGACTCATGGAAATAACACTAGACAAATAGTTACAACATGGACAAGAAAGGAGTTTAAAAATCTTAGCAGATTATATAATTTAGGATTAAATGTTCCTGAACCTTACACTGCTATGGAAAATGTTCTTGTAATGGAATATTTAGATTATTCAGATAATGATGCTACAGCTGCACCACCACTTAGTAAAATTAAGTTAGATAATGCTGAGGAAGTTTTCGAGGAAATTCTTAATTTTATGGATATTGCATATAATGAGGCTGACCTTGTACATGGTGATCTTTCACAGTATAATATTTTATTATCTCATGGTCATCCATATATTATAGATTTATCACAGGCTACACTACGTAGTCATCCTTCCAGTAGAGAATTACTTGAAAGAGATATAAAGAATATTGTATATGATAGTAAAAAATTTAAAGTTAATTTAGATTATGATTATGTTAAACATAGAATAATTAAAGAAGAATAACTATTTACTTTAAACAACATACCTATCATATCTTTTTTATACCAAGTTTTTTATATTAGTGTTAATATAGATAAATAATAGAATTAATATTAATATTGATGTAAAGAATGTTATTAAAATATTTGATTTTAAAAATAATAAAAAATAATAAATATTAATTAAATTATATAACAATAATAACAAGACAATACTTCAATAGTATTACTATCCCCAATCAGATAAAAAGAATAATAAATTTTTTTTCTATTTAATGAAGATTAGTTAAATAATATCAGTATACCTTTTTATCATTTATTAAATAGATAATGATTAGTATTGTAATCATATTAAATTACTTAAATTATACGACTTATGAGAAAAAATATTACACGAAAAGGAGCTTTTTTATAATGGTTAATACAGAGTACCTTAAAATACCAAAAGACAGAGTTGGCGTAGCAATCGGGAAAAATGGTAAAATTAAACACCAATTAGAAATTATTACTAAAACAGAATTGAAAATTGACAGTGATACAGGAGATATTGCTATAAGTTCAACTGATGAGACTGATGATCCATTAGCAACATGGAAAGCTAGATATATGATTAAAGCTATAGGTAGAGGATTTAATCCAGATATCGCATTAACTCTTGAAGATGATGAAATGATTTTAGAAATCATCAACTTACAAGATTATGTTGGAAAATCAAAGAAAGCATTAGTAAGACAAAAAGGTAGAATTATAGGTAAAAATGGTAGAACCAGACAGATTATGCATGATATGCTTGATGTTGAAATCAGTATTTATGGTAAAACTGTTTCCTTAATTGGTAAAATTGAAAATATTCAAATGGCTAGAGAAGCTATTGAAATGATTCTTGATGGTTCCAGACAGAAAACTGTTTATGCTTATCTTGAGAAGATGCATGATAAACTTAAAAGACAAGAATTTGATGAACTTGTTAATGGTAAACCGGACAGAAAGGATATTTTAAGAGAAGATTTAGATACTGATGAAAACTTTACTGATGCAGAAAAGGATTATAATAAAGATGCTATTAGTGAAGAAGATGAGGATGAAGATGAATTTGAAGAAGTTCCTGAAACTTTATGATTGATTTTTTTCTCTTTAATTTTTTTAGTAAAATATTCACCACCAACTAACTTAATTTTTTTTTATTTAAATTATTCATATTTTTTAATTGTGAACTTTTATTTAGAATAATATTTATGTTATATATCAATTACTTATCAAGACCCCCCAAAACTAACATATTTTTATCAAGTAGGGTATATACAATGGTTTTATATTGTATGTTTTACATATATAATTAATAGAAAAAATAATCGTTTTTAAATGATACATATGTATAAACTATTGAAATTACAACAAGTTTTAACATATTATCTAAAAAGAGAAGAACAATTATTATTAAATTAAAAGTAGAAAAAATAAAAAATAATACTTATAATTAAATAAGTAATATTAATATAAACGGAGGAATGAAATCCTTGGAACGTGATACATCCGATTTATTTAAAGAATTTAAAGAATTAACCGCGTCAGAATTCTTCAGACGTAACAAACAAATGTTAGGATTCTCAGGAAAAATTAGATCACTAACAATAGTATTCCACGAACTAATAACAAACAGTCTCGATGCATGTGAAGAAGCAGGAATTCTACCTGACATAACAATAGAATTAAAAAGATTAGGAAAAGACCACTACCTACTTAAACATGCAGATAACGGACCAGGTATACCAGAAGAATTCATAACCAAAGTATACTGTCAAATGTTCGCAGGAAGTAAATTCAGAAATATACAATCACGAGGACAACAAGGTCTCGGATGTAGTGGATGTGTATTACTATCACAAATGACAACAGGACAACCTGTAAAAATAAGATCAAGATACAAAGATGGTGATGAACTTAAAGGAGTAGAAATGACCGTAAAACTTGATGTTAAAAAGAATACAGGTATCATCTTAGACAGAAAAGAATTTGAAACTGATCGTACAGGCTCAGGAATAGAAATAGAATTTAAAGATGTATCATATTCCATGAGTGAACAAGGAGCATACGAATACATAAGACGTACAGTAATAGGAAATCCACACGCAAGAATAGTATTCAAAGACCCATCCGGAAGAAAATATACCTTTGAAAGAGCAACAAATGAAATACCTCCACTACCAAAAGAAGTACTACCACACCCAAAAGGAGTAACAGCAGACGATATAATATACCTCTGTAAAAGTACAAACAAAAAACGATTCAAAAACCTATTAATGGACTCATTATCACGTGTATCAGCAGCTAAAATCAAAGAAATCGAAGAAGCTACTGGAATCGACATGAATAAAAGACCAAAAAGTATAACATGGAAAGAAGCAGAAGCAGTAGTTAATCAATTCGATAAAATGAAATTTATGGCTCCACCAACAAGTGGTCTTAAACCAATAGGAAACGAACAAATAGAAAAAGGTATTAACGAAATACTATTACCAGAATTTTCAACAGCAATAACAAGAAAACCACAAGCATACCGTGGAGGAGTATCATTCATCATAGAAGCAGGTATTGCTTATGGTGGAAAAGCAGGAAGACTCATAGGAAATCAGAGAAAAGCAGAAATAATGAGATTTGCAAACAGAGTTCCACTAACCTTTGACCAAGGAAGCTGTGCAATAACAGAAGCTCTAAAAAGTATAGATTGGAGAAGATATGGTATAAGAGACCTTGACAATGCACCAATAACAGTATTTGTAAACATCATATCAACAAACGTACCATACTTATCCACTGGAAAACAAAGTGTTGCACCAGAACCAGAAATAGTAAGAGAAATCAGACAAGCAACAATGAAAATAGCACGTAAACTAGAAAAATACATAAGAACCAAAAAAGCAGCTAAAAACGAGGAAATGAGAGCAAAAATATTCGAAGACCTTGTACCAGTAGTAATCAAACAATCAGCACTATTAGCAGAAAAAGATGTTCCAGAGTATGACCATGTAATGGATGAAGTAACACACAAAGCAAAAATCATGGACATGAAAAACCGCCTTAAACAACCAGAAATTGAACCAATGAAAATCAAAACAGAAGAACCTAAAATGCGTCTAAAAACCGAAGTTGACGAAGATTTTGATGAAGAATAAACTCTTTTAAGAATAAATAATATGAAATAATGAGGGAAGAATTCATATGATGAAACATAAAGAAATTGCATTAAACAAGCTAAGAGGAATGGGAGATGAAGTACTAGAAGAAATACTTCAGGAAAGAGTACCTAGCTTACAAATACCATCAAGAGGAACTGGAAATATTATATATAATGAAGATAAACGATACTTTGAATTAGGTGACCGTACAGGAACTAGATCCCTAGGTAATGTTAAACAAATTAAAAAATTAGCACAAATGATGTGTGTCGGAAACTTCTGTAAAGAACTAGTAAACATACAAAAAACAGCTACCATGAGGGAAATGTACTATGTATCAGAAGGATGGGATGTTGGATTTGATAACCAGCAGGAATCAAACAACATTACTGAAGATATAGAAGTAACATTAGGAGTATCACGTGAAAACCTAGGATTACTCCCTGAAGAAGATGGAGCATCTGTATATGGTGATATCACACTACGTGATGATGACGTAGAATTCAATGCATTAAGACTAGGAAAAGCAGGATATACTATTCCACCAACAATAGATGATGTAGAATTTGTAGATTCTAATGTTGAAAGAATTATTGCAGTGGAAACTATGGGAATGTATCACCGTATGGTTCAAGAAAAAGCATATGACCGTTTTAATACATTAATTGTAGGATTAAAAGGACAAGCTGCACGTGCAACACGTAGATTTATCAGAAGAGCTAGTGATGAGCTACAAGTCCCAGTATATATTTGTAACGACGGAGACCCATGGGGTTTCCACATTGCTATGGTAATTATATCAGGTAGTGCAAAATTAGCACACGTAAACCATGACCTTGCTACACCAGATGCAAAATTTTTAGGTGTAACAGCATCAGACATTATTAATTACGATTTACCAACTGACAAACTAAAAGATATAGATGTAACACGTCTAAAAGAATTAGCAGCAGACCCTAGATATAAAGGAGAATTCTGGCAGACGGAAATCAAAAAAATGATTAAACTAGGACGAAAAGCAGAGCAACAGTCATTCTCCAAATATGGTTTAGAATATATTGTAGATACATACTTCCCTAACAAAATAAGTGCTATTGAAGGAAAACCTCTGGAATAGGCTTAAAACTAGGTATATGATTAGTTATATTATCTAATCATATCATTTTTAGGAGAGGATAGTATGAGTTTTAAAAACATGCTAAAAGGAAAAAGTATTGCTTTAACTATCTTAATGATTATAGCTTGTTCATTATTAACTAATGATAATAGTTTTATAATACCCACAATACTTTTCATAGGAATAATCTCTGGTATAATGCTTCATGTTAACATAAAGGAAACATTACTTAATTCTTTTATCGCTTTTATTATCGGATCAATAATTGCATTTATTGTATCCCTAATAACCGTATATTATACGTATGGTGGTTTATATGCTATAGCAGTTGTACAGTACTCTCTTATTAGTATAATAACATATATTATTATTGGATGTATTGGTAGCTACATAGGATATTATGTATCAGAAGAATTAGGATTATTAAATCAAAAATAAATAAAAAAACACTCTTTTATCAATGAAAAAACTTATGAATCTATATATAAAATAAGATAAAAAGTATTAGAAAGGAGTTAGTAAATATGGATTTTAACAAAGTAACCCAAGGAAAAGCTGTACCTTTAGGAATAATAATTATCATAATCACTTACTTAATAAGTGGTTCAAGTTCAAGTATATTACCATTTATATTTATTACAGGAATACTTGTTGGAATTATGAAAAATGAAGAAGTAGCCGAATCAACAGTAGCAGCATTTCTCAGTACACTTATTGGTGCAGTAGTAGCTACCGTAATTTCATTAATAATGATGTACATGTCATACGGACCAATATACTTCACATACATGTTATACTCATCATTATACTCATTAGTATTTTACATCATAGCAGGTACCATTGGTGGTGTAATAGGCTACTATGTATATCAGGAATTAGATATTAAAAAATAAAGAATATTATTATAATTCCACACACTTTTTTTCTCTTTTTTAAATTCAATGAATTCTATTATAAAAAAATTATATTCAACTATTTTATAGAGGTATTCACTAAAAAACAGTAAAATTTTAAAATAAATTTATAAACATCATAATTCTTATATAGTAATATAACTGAAAAAAATTTTTAGAAACGATAATCTTTCTAATATAAACTCTTAAAATATCAAGGGATTATAATATTTTTTTACAGGGATGTTACATTATGAAAAATATTGGAATAAATGGATATGGAACCATAGGTAAAAGAGTTGCAGATGCTGTATCTGCTCAAGATGACATGAAAATTGTTGGAGTAACAAAAAGATCTCCTGATTTCGAGGCACAGATGGCTGTTAAAAAAGGATATGATTTATACCTCAGTGCTCCTGAAAAAGAAAGTCAATTTGAAGAAGCAGGTATTGAAGTATCAGGTACTGCAGATGAATTATTTGAAAAATTAGACCTAGTTGTGGATTGTACACCAGGAGGTATTGGTTCACAGAACAAAACAGATATCTATGAAAAAATAGGATTAAAAGCCATATTTGAGGGTGGCGAAGATCATGATGCAATAGGTTCATCTTTCAATGCTGAGGCAAACTATGAAAGTAACATAGGCAAAGATTACGTACGTGTAGTTTCCTGTAACACCACAGGATTATGTCGTACACTTAAACCAGTATATGATTTAGCAGGTATTAAAAAAGTTAGAGCTGTAATGGTAAGAAGAGCAGCAGACCCTAATGATGCTAAAAAAGGACCTATAAATGCTATTGTTCCGACAACTGAAGTTCCATCACATCACGGACCCGATGTACAAACAATCATACCTGATGTTACTGTAATAACCATGGCTTTAATGGTTCCGACCACACTTATGCACACACATAATATAATGGTTGAATTAGAGAACAATGTAACAACAGATGATGTGCTTGATGCTTTCAAGGAAGCTTACCGTGTACTACCTATTCAGAAAAGCCTTAAATTAGGATCTACTGCTGAAATAATGGAGTATGCTAAAGACCTTGGACGCTCAAGAGGAAATATGTACGAAATACCTGTATGGGAAGAATCAGTAAATGTTGAAGATGGAGAATTATTCTATATGCAAGCTGTTCACCAAGAATCTGATGTTGTACCAGAAAATGTTGATGCAATCAGAGCAATGCTTGAATTAGAAGATGATGGAGAAAAATCTATAATAAAAACCAATAAAGCTATGGGTATACTATAGAGTATAATTTTAATTCTTCTCCCTCTCTATTTTTAACTTATTTTTATCACTATATTTCCAGAACATTTAACAAATATCGAACAAAACTATGATAAAATAGTTTATACTATAATCAAGAAAAATATATAACATTCAATTAATACCTAAATCATTGAATAGTATATGTTAATATTAAAATTTTTAAAGGACTGTAGAAATAATGTATTCAGAACAAATATTATTACGTGGACATATTATAGACTCATTAATATTGCCTAAAGCAATGGACACTATCCTAGAACAGGGTGGTGACTACGAAATTGAAGATTTAGAAGTAGGAAAACTAAAAACTGATAAAAGTACTGCAAAACTTCTAGTAAAATCCGAGGATTATGAAACATTCAACAGAATACTAGACATGTTAACTGATTACGGAGCAGAAGTTATTAAAGATGTAGAAGAAGTTGAATTAATAGAATCAGAAAAAGATAAAACAGTACCAAGCAATTTTTATTCCACTAGTAACTATAATACTAAAATAAGATACAACAATCAATGGATTAATATTGATAATATAGAAATGGACTGTGTTATCACAGTAGATACTGAAAATGAAACAGCTACTTGTAAACCATTAAATTCAATAAAAAAAGGAGAAAAAATAGTAGTTGGTAGAAGAGGAGTTAAAGTAACTCCACCTGAAAAGGCTAGAGGTAAAAACCAGTTTGAATTCATGAACAGTGATGCATCTGCTGAAAAACCTACCCGAAGTATTATTCACAAAGTAGCAGTTGAAATGAAAGAAATCAAGGATAATGGTGGAAAAATACTTGTTGTAGGTGGACCTGCAATTATACACACAGGATGTGCACCTATACTAGCTGATTTAATACGTGAAGGATATGTAGATAAAATATTTGCAGGTAATGCTCTTGCTACACACGATATTGAAAATGCATTATATGGAACATCACTTGGTGTAAAGATGGAGACCGGAGAACTAGTTGAACATGGACATAAACATCACTTATCTGCTATTAACACTATTAACAAAGCAGGTAGTATTCGTGATGCTGTAGAACAAGGTGTTTTAACTAGTGGTATTATGTATGAATGTGTAAAAAAGAATGCACCATACGTTCTTGCTGGTAGTATTCGTGATGATGGACCACTTCCAGATGTTATAACAGATTCACAGGAAGCACAGCAGAGAATGCGTGAAGAAGTACAGGATGTTGACATGGTTATTATGATTGCAACATTACTTCACAGTGTTGCTACTGGTAACCTTATTCCAGCTAGAATAAAAAGTGTTTGTGTAGATATTAGTAATGCTTCTGTAACTAAGCTTGCTGACAGAGGTAGTGCACAGGTTATAAGTATTGTTACTGATATTGGTTCATTCCTACCTATGTTAGAGGATGAATTACACAGACTAGAATAAGTTATTAAATACTTATTCTTTTATTTTTAATATTTTGAGGATAATTTTATGGATATCTTAACAATTATATTGCTTATTATAGGTTTTGTACTTCTTATTAAGGGTGCTGATATGTTTGTTGATGGTGCCAGTGATCTTGCTACTAAACTTAAAATCCCTGCTATGATTATTGGTTTAACTATTGTAGCCTTTGGTACTAGTGCACCGGAAGCTGCTGTTTCTGTAACTTCAGCCCTTAATCATAGTAATGCTATAGCAATAAGTAACATTGTAGGTAGTAACATTTTTAATTTACTTGTAGTTGTAGGTATTACTGCTATTATTTATAAGATTGATATAGATGACGTATCACTAAAACAGGATTTTCCTGTTCTTTTAATAAGTAGCATACTATTACTCTTATTTATTGTAACTAGTAGTCAGATTAGTAGGATTGAAGGTATAATCTTCCTAATAGGTATAATAGCATACGTTGCACTTCTTATTGTTAAATCTAAAAAAGAAAGTAAGAACATGCCTGTAGGAACTACACACTTATCCAACATAATGATTGTGTTATTTATAATAGTTGGTTTAGCTTTCATACTAATTGGTAGTGATTTAGTAGTAGATGCTTCAAAAGATATTGCTTTAAGCCTAGGAATGTCTGAAACATTAGTAGGATTAACAATAGTATCAATAGGTACATCTCTACCAGAGCTTATGACTAGTGTAACAGCAGCATACAATAAGAATACCGGAATTGCAATAGGTAATGCTGTTGGAAGTTGTATATTTAACATACTATTCATTGTTGGTTTAACAACAACAATAACTCCTATTGCAACAACAAATGTTATGGTAATTGATACTATTATAATGATTTTAGCATTAATTATCACATACATATTAGCATATGATAAAAAGGATTTCAACAGGAAAGATGGAATCATCCTAGTATCCTTATTTATTGTATATATGATCTATATCATCATAAGAAACTAGAAATAACCTCCATTCTTACTTATTTTTTTATAAAAATAACTTTAAACAGTTTAAAATACAGATTAAGACATTGGCCCTTCTTTTTAAAGACTAATTTATTTAAATAACAAAATATAAAATAAATATCAGAGGTGATTATTTATTAAACGAAATAATTTAACATTTAAAAAATTATTTCCAGTATTAGTAATAATAGCATTACTAGTATGTATAAGTGCAGTCTCAGCTGCTGACACAAATCAAACAGGTCATAGCACTGTTACAGCAGGTATAGGAGTTGGGGCAGATAATATACAAGTAACAGATTCTAGTAATCAAAATGTGAAAGATGATAACTCACAATACACGAACACACAAAATACAAATACACAGACCACAGTAGAACAAAACACAACACAAAAAGATAGTGATAATACAACAAGTACTACTACAAAAGATTCTAAAACAGTGAATAATACAACAGGATACAGTAAAATCTATGTGAGTACATCTGGAAATGATAATAATTCCGGTGCAAGTAGTACTACTGCAAAGGCAACAATAAAAAGTGCTCTTACTGCAGTGAATGATAAAGGAACCATTTATCTTGCAGAGGGTAATTATAATCAACATAAAATACTTATTAACAAGAATGTAACTATAATAGGTAATAATACTAAAAAAACAATAATCAACGGTAGAGGAAGCCATGTATTTACCATAGCTTCTGGAACAACTGTTACTTTCAAAGCATTTACAATTACAAGTGCTAAAGATGAAAATGGTGGAGCAATATACAACAAAGGAACATTGAACTTAGAGTCAATGAAAATAACAATGTCAACTGCCACAGCAAATGGTGGTGGAGTATATAACAAGGGTAGATTAACTGCTGTTAAAACATCATTCTCAAATAACAATGCAGATTATGGGGGAGCAATATATAATCTTGGTTCATTAAGCTTTTCAAGATGCTCTTTTGATAAAAATAATGCAAGTAAACTTGGTAGTGTAATAACATCATCTAATGGTGTAACATTATACAATACAAATGTAACATACAATGGTAACACAGCAATTTATCTAAGTTCAGAAAATAAAACATCCACTATTAAAACAGGAATATTCCTAAAAAACACTGGTATAAATGGTGGAGCAATATATAACGTTGGAAAATTGAATTTAAATAAAACCTACTTTAACAGTAATAGTGTAACCAAAGATGGAGGCGCTATATACAATACTGGAACAATAGCAGGGTATAATAATACATTTGTAAGTAATAATGCTGATAGCAAAGGTGGAGCAATATATAACAAAGGAACACTGTATTTAAGTCAGAACAGCTTCAAAACAAACAAAGCAAATATTACTGGTGGAGCAATAAACAATAATGGAACATTAACAGTCAAATACTCACAATTTACTAACAATAACGTTAACACATATGGTGGAGCAATATTTACCACAGCATTATCTCCTATGAATATTACAATAAGCCACTCTACCTTCACAAATAACACTGCAAAACTAGGTGGAGCAGTATATGCGGATGAAGATAATAAAGTACTCATAAACTATTCAATATTTACTTTAAACAATAATAATGCAGTATACCTTAAAACCACAAGGACTAACTATGTATACAATTCAACATTTAACAAAAACTATGCATCAACTGGTGGAGCTATCTATGTTAATGGAGCAGGTGCAGTAATCAACAAAGTATTCTTTAAAGCAAACAATGCTACAATTAATGGTGGAGCATTATATAACTATAAAGGAAAAACAACTATTCAAAATTCAGTATTATTCGATAACAATAAAATAGATGTATACAATAACAAAGGAAAACTAACTGCAAACTATAACTGGTGGGGTAATAACTCAAAACCATCAAGTAGCAGACAGTATTCAACAACAATAAACAATTGGATCTACTTAAAAGTGACCACGTCCGGATCAAATTACGTAAATTCAACACTAAAAATCATGACAACATTAAATTACATATATAATGGAAATAAAACAAGCGCATATAATACTAGCAGTAAATTACCACGCTTAACCATAAATGAAGCTATTGTTGGTGGAGGAATACGTAATACATATACAACAACCACTGGAACAATAACAATATCCAAGAAAATAACTAGCACAGGAAATATAACAATAACAACATACTCATATAACCAGAAACTTAAAAAAACCATAAACGTTTTAACAAACACAAAAATCATAATGAACAAGAAAATGACTGCATTATATGTGAAATTAGACAGTAGTGTAACTAAAGCTAATGTAACACAATGGGTAAACGCTAAAATTACAGATGTATATGTTCAATCAAGAGCTTCAACAAATAACACAGCTTTACTAAAAAAAGTAATATCATTATGTAAGAACACCAATATTAATGTACATACATACATGGTATGTTTCAGTACAAGCAATGGATTTAATGTAAGTACAGCACAGCAAAATATGATAAAAAACTTTGTTAAACAAGTTATCAGGATTAATGGATTATCAGGAGTATGTCTTGATTATGCCAGATACTCTGGATCAAATCCTAGTATAGTACAACCATCAGTGATAACAAACTTCGTTAAATCTGTTAACAGTATTGTAAAAGGTTATAATAAAAACTTAGTTGTATCAATGACAGTTTATGCTGAAAAAAGTGACACTAAAAAATATTACGGACAAGATTATGCTAATTTAAGTAAATATGTTGATGTAATGATGCCTATGGCATACAAATACTCATACCATGCTGGTACTAACTGGCTAAAAGACTCAACAGCATATGTTGTTAAGTATGCTACACATTCTAAAGTAGTAACCATACTTCAAACATACGATAATTCATACAACAAATTATCTGCATCCGAGCTGAACTCTGATGCAAAAGCAGTGATGAGTGGCGGATCACAAGGTTATGCACTATTCAGATATGGATACATAACTAAATATCCTACAGCAGCAGCAAATTTATCATAAAATAACATAACAAGTAATATGTTAATTAACCTTCCTTTTTTTATCTTTTTTGGAAGTTTAGAATAAATATTATCCTTTTTTAAATAAATAATTGAGCTTTATAAAAAATTATAATTTTATATAACGCATATTATTAGTTAATTTCATCTCTTTTTCTAGAAATAGTTATTAAAATAAAAAAAATGAAGGAGAATAATATTATGTACTTTCCTATTCTCCCAGATTATTCCACCCTAAGTACTGAGTGTGTAGTAGCATGTCTATATTTAGATGTTTCACCAGCATGTACAAGTAAATCATACTTTCCTTTCTTTAAATTACCAATATTATAGTCATATTCTATGATTCCATTAGTAACATTTAAATTACATATAGATTTACCTGCAACTTTAATATTAACCTTTGTTTTTGAGGTTACAATATTGCCTTTTGAATCTTTTATTACTGCTTTAATATGGATTGTACCATTTTTCTTTACACTGATATTAGGTGAATCCATTACTTTATACTTCTTAGAGACTATTAACTTGGTAGTAGTATTTGTATGATAATACGAACCAGTATCTCCAGTGACTATTGTTAAATTATAGATTCCTGAGCCCATGTTATCAGGTAACTTGTACGGTAATATTATTTGACCATTTACTACATTTACTGTTCCAATTGTCACATTGTTTATCTTTATTGATGCTTTTATTGTCTTGTTAATCAGTTTTTCATTTGAGAATATTTTTGCTTTGATTGTTATATTACTGTCCACTATTGTGTTTATGTTTTGTGATGTGATTTTGATTGGTTGTCTTTTATTTATTAGATATCCTGTCCATTGTGAGGCGTCATATATGTTATTTTCTCCACTGATAATTGTGATGTTATATGTTTTAGCATTGTTATTGTTACTGTAAGGGTATGCTATATGACCATTTTTTATTTGTATTGTGTTTACAGTTACATTGTTTAGTTTTATACATGCTTTTGATGTTCCTTGTATTGGTTTTCTTGTTAGTGCGTCCATTACTGTTGCATTGAATATTATCTTGTTTCCTTTTGATGAGTATATGTTTTTAGATATAATGTATGTTTTCCTGTTGTTTAGGGTTAAGTTTATTGTTTTTGTTGTTTGTCTGTATTTTGATGTTTCCTGTGTCATTATTGTTAGAGTATATGTGTTATTTGTGTATTTATTGTCTAGATTTAGTTTATATTTTAGTGATCCATTCATATAATATGTGTTTGCTAGTGTTTTGTTATTTATTTTTATTATTGTTGGTATTTTTGTATTTACTTGGTGTTTATTTGAGTTTATTGTCGTGTTTATCTGTATTTGTTCTAATTTTGTTAGTTTTATGTTGTTTGGTCCTGTTATGTATGTGTTATATTTTGTTATTTTTAATGTAGCATTTCTTGTTGTTGGTTTTGTGTTTGTTGTGTTTTTTGTCGTTATTGTTATGGTTATTGTTGATTCTGTTGTGTTTTCAGGTATTTTATATGTTTGATTTAGTGTTCCATTAGTAAATTGTGTGTTTATTGTCTTGTTATTTATTATTATTGTTGTTGGTATTGTTTCGGTTATTGGATTTCCTTCATAGTCGTTTATTGTTGCATTTATTTTTATTGTATCTCCAGGTGTTGCTCTTATTGTGTTGTTTGTTGTTATATATGCTGTTGTTTGGTGGATTGTTTTTGTTATTGTTGTTGTGTTTGTGGATGGTTTGTATATTTTTGTTCCCAGATATTTTGCTGTTATTGTGTAGTTTCCTATTGGCTGGCCGGTCATGTTATATATTAAGTTTCCTGTGTTATTTTTGATATTTGATGTGCCTATTAAGTTATTATTTAGGTAATATTCCATGGTTCCATTGTTTATTTCATCATAACTTGTTGTGTAAACATAGGTTGTTATGTTAAGTATATTTTTATTTGATAAGTATTTTGATATATGTGTTGTTGTGTTTGTTCTTTCAATGTCTATTATTTGATTTGTATTAGCATCATTGTACCATGAGGAGTTTTCATATGTGAATGATGCAGTATAAACATTATCTGCTTGATATTCATTAGGTAATATAATTATAGTATCATTAGTTGTGACAGGAACTGTGTCAACAAGTGTGCCATTAATTATTATGTTTATAACCCCATCATCTACTGTTCTATCATAGGAGTAACATCTAAGATCTATATTAATACGTCCATTCTCATCTAGTGTAACATCTTTCACATATAACTTGTTGGTATATTTAGTAATATTCATTAATGATTCTGCACGTGACTCGTTATATCTTTGAGTACCATAGTAAACAACTGTTAAGTTATGCATGCCGTAATCTAAGTTATCTGGTATTAGATAGGTAATATTAATATGACTATTATTAGCTATACTTGTAGCAATACTCTCGTTATCTATAAAGAATTCCACTAATCCATTTGTTTTATCATCAACATAGTTGTATATTGTTGCTGTTAGATTAACAATATTATTTCTATGTGCTGTAACATTACTTGTGTATACATTTGTTCTTATTTTTCTTACTGTTAATGTAGTATTATATGATTGTTCATTGTAAACATTGCTATCCCCGTAAACTATTGTTACATTATATTTACCTTCAAGATAATTTTCCAAGTTTATATTTATAGGTATGCTGCTGCTGGTTACATCATATTCATCTATGAGTATATCATCAACATATACATCGAGTTTTCCATCATTCACTGTCTTATTTGAATAGATGGTTACTGTTGTTGTTACATTTAATCCATGATATCCTGTAATATAAGGTATGTATATATCACAATCAAGGGGATCCACATTTATTAATTCAGAGGTATTGAATGATTCATAGTAATTGTTACCTGTGTATACAAAGTCTATTAGTTCAGAGTTATATTTATTAGGTATTATTATTGATGAATCATCTTCTGTTATATTCATGCTTTTTATCATTGTATCCTTATAATACAGTGTCAATGTTCCAGTGTTAACCTTTTTTTGACCTGATATTATGTTATAGGATATATTTAAGTTGTTATCTTCATCAAATATTGTATCAGTGATTGTTATATCTGTATCATGTTTATTTATTGTTATTGTTGCATTTGTTCCTGTGTTTTTATATTTTAAACTTCCTGAAAAATCTATTGTTAGATTATAAGTACCTGCATCGTATCCGTCAGTGTCAAATTCAAATGGTTCCTGAGATATTGATATATTTTGTACGCCAATAATCTCCTTATTAATATAATAGGTTAATATTCCATCATCTAAATTTGCAGGTTCTGATGATACATTAATATCAATTACATCACCTACCTGACAAGTTACATTATCTGTTGATATTTCGATATTTTCTTGTTCTTTTGCTTTTTTCAGGACTTTTGATTGACTCTTATTATTAACTGTTTTATAACTTGTATGAGTATAATGTGATGTATTTACCTGACTGTTAGTTGTAGTTGTATTTGATATAACCTGTGTATCATTTATATGTTCTATTGTCATAGAATCTGGATTTTCAGCATTACTAACTGATAAACCATACATTAATAGTAGAAGACAGACTACTAATAACATTGTAGTAATTAATTTATTATTGTTAAATTATTGCACCTCCACATTATATTCTTATTATGAAATGTAGAGGTTAAAAGAAAAATCATGGGGGATATTTTTTTATTAATTATTCACTTGACAGTTTTAATATGATTATACTTGGAGTCTTGTTTAGTTTAATTAATTTATAGGTAATTCTTTTAACCTCTACCATTTATTTTGTATGAAGGTTAAAAGTTGCTTATTTATGATATCAAAAAATAGAAAGAAAAAAAGAGTTTAAACGATTATTTAGGATTATTTTTAATAATAACTTATTCCATTCAATTATTTTCAAATATAAACATATTTTATGTGGATTCTAATGTTATAATTGTTATCTGTGGTGTTACCATGAACCTAAAGGGTACAATTCGTTCACCAATTCCATTAGTTACTACTAACTGTGAACCATCTTCTTCATATAATCCAGAGATATATCTGTTACCTTTTGATGATTTCTGCACCCATGGAGCATATCCAAAGAAATTAATTTGTCCACCATGCGTATGTCCTGTTAGAGATAAATCTATACGTGAATGATTTATCAGGTCAAAGTAGTTTGGGTTATGGTATGCCATTATCACAAAATCATTTTCTGTTGTTCCGCTTGTTGTTCTACGAGGATATTGTAGGTCTGTTGAAATATCTCCTACTCCTCCTAATCTTATTCTTGCACCGTTCTTCTCTATCCATACCCCGTCATTACGTATGTTAGTTATTGTAGTGGATTCATCTAATAATTCACTTGTTTTATTTTTTGGATCATTATTTCCAAGTATACCGTATACTCCGTATTTTGCATGAAGATTATTTAGTATTTTAATACAGGTGTCAGCATCATTTTCATCATTTGTCACATAGTCTCCTACTAATACTATTATATCAGCATTTTGTTCATTTGTTTGATTTACTATGTAACTTACCCTGTTTTCATTAACATATTCCCCATAATGTATATCACCCACAACTGCTATTCGTGTACCATTAAATTCCGCGGGTATGTCACTAGATTGTACTTTTATTTCATTTACGTCAAGTTGTGTAGGTTCAACTACCAGTATTGTTAGAAATATACAGAGTATAATCATTATTATCTTTGATTTTTTACCTACCATGCGTCTAACCATCCCCCCCTTAACGATTTAAATACCATTTGAATATAGGTTTTCCTACTACATTTACTAGTTTCATAAATGTTTTTAATCCAAATGGTTCTAGTTCATCAGATACTTTCTTTAATTCCTGAGGTATGTTAATTTTTTGTGGACATTTAATTATACATGCACCACAATTTATACAATTACTTGCATATCCTGGTTTTCCACCCATTATCCCAGATACTCGAAAAGTATACTTTGTATCTTTTTTAAATATGTATTTTGCATTATATGCTTCGAAACATGCTGGTATATCCACATGTGCTGGACATGGCATACAATATCTACACTGTGTACATGGTACCTGAATTAATTCCTCATATACCTTTTTAACATTATTGTAGACTTGTAACTCTTCATCAGATATTGAATCAGATTCAGTGCTATTCATCGTTTCAATATTTTCATCTAGCTGTTTTATTTCACCCATTCCTGATAATATACATGTTATCTCTTTTTGATTGGCCAGCCATTTTAATGCCCATCTACTAGGTGTTTCATCTATATTTTCCTCTTCCATGGTTACTTTTACTTTTTCAGGAACATCATGTGCTAGTAATCCACCTTTTAATGGCTCCATAATAAATACACTTACATCATGATTATATGCGTATTGCACTCCTTTTCTTCCAGCTTGAACTTCTTCATCTATAAAATTGTATTGTAGTAGACACATATCCCAATCATAGTCATCAATTATCCTTGTGAAATCATCATAATTATCATGATACGAGAATCCTACATGTTTTACTTTTCCCTCTTTTTTTATTCTGTCAAGAAATTCTAAGACATGTAACGGTTTTAGTCTTTTATATGTTTCATAATTTAAGGAGTGTAGAAAGTAATAATCAATATATTCCACGCCTAACTTTTCCATTTGTTTATCCAAATACTCTTCTAAATCCTCTTCTTTTTTAACAAACCATACAGGCAATTTTGTTGAAATCTGCACATCATTTCTTCTATCTTGAAGAATATTTCTAAGAAATGTTTCACTTTCCCCATTATGATATAGATAAGCAGTATCTATAAGATTTACACCATGGTCAATCGCATAGTTAACTAACTTAGTAGCTTTTTGTTTGTCTATTCTACCATTTCTTGTCGGTAATCTCATAGCACCCAAGCCAAGTAATGAGACTTCTTCCCCTGTTTTTTTTATTGTTCTAGTTTGAATCATGGGCATTAACACCTTTTAATCCTAAATTAATCGTTTTTAACATTTTAATATATTAATACTATTATCAAATCTATTATTTATAAATGATATAACTTATAAATAATTAAATGTATCAGACGTATAATAAAAAAACAAAATTAATTTTTATATAACAATTTTATATTAATAAAAAAAATTATAGGAGTGTAAATAAATGGTTGAAATAGTTGAAAAAAGAATCCCTGAGCAAAAAGTAGCTTATGTTCCACATACAGATAGTTTCAGTAAATTACCTGAATTTATCAAGGAAGTAGGAGATCTTATAGCTGAAAATAACTTTAAAGCTGTTGGCTATCCTTATGGTTCATATGAGAACGATCTTGAGGAACGTGCTGAAAATAACCAAATGTTTGAAGTAGGTATGCCTATTGATAACTTCTACAACGATGGAAAACCTGCTGGTAGAATAGGAAAACTTGGACTTAAAGAAGTTACATCACATACAGTATTAGCTGCTCGTCATAAAGGAACTCATAAAAATTTTAATGAAACTATTAAGGCTATAGTTGATTATGCTATAAAAAATCAATATGATATTGTTGGACCTATCACTGAGATATACTTCCCTGCAGAAGAGGGTAGCCCTGTTGAAGAAAACATGACTGAAATACAAATTCCTGTAATATATATGGGTCCTAAACGAGATTAAAACATTTTATTTAATATTTTACTATTTTTTATCTTTTTTTTATAATAATTAGAATTAGCTGTTTATCTAAAAAAATTTCTATTTCTATAGAAGATTAATTATCTGATTATTTGAATCTATTTCCCAGTATAACAGGAATAGAGTTTAAATTAAAAATATAATTAAAAATATTGAAAAAAAGGTTATGTAGTTAATTAATAGAACTTAGCATTTTTTTATTCTATCTGATTAGCTATTATCTTTCAAAAATAAATTATAATTAATAATTTTATTGCTCAGGATTTTATTGTGTAGATTAATTCCTTATTAATTTATCTCTTGAAAAGAATGTTATAAAGTATTTAAAGATTAATAAAATATTTTTCATAAATCTTTAAAAAAATTTTGAAAAAATTATACTATATCTTTTTAAATTTAATATTTTGTGAGTTTTTCTTTTATTTAACTTTAAATACTATACCATTCGTTAATAGCTAATTAACTAATTATATATTATGTTGATACTCCTATATAAAAAATTGGTAATTCATCACTAATTATCATTAAATTTTTTTGTATAATATTTTCTGTATAAAATAAGTATTGTTTAATATTATTATCCTAGTTAAGAGATAATATATAACTTTTAACTATTGATATTATAAATATTTCGAAAATTAGTGAAATTTTAATTCAGAAAAAGTATTCAATTTTATTTTAAAAAAAAAGGTATTATTATTTATTATATGTAATAAGAAAATATGAGAAAGAAGAATTAGTTTCCTCCTTTTGTTCTCATGATTTTCATGTTTCCTAATGCTTCTATGTATTCTACTTCTTTACCTTCTGTGATTTGATCTTTTAATTCATCAGGTATTGGTAAATCGATGGTTTCGTAGGTTTCTAAATCCATAATTTGTACTTCTGAACCCATGATTGCAATTACTTGACCTGCTCTTTTATCAATGATAGGTATGTCTACTTTTGCGTTTACAGGTTTTACAAGACTTCTTTTTTGGTTATCGAATATTCCTACTGCTTCTATACGAGCTTTTGCTGCTCCGTGTTTACCAGGTGATGATGTTGATATACTGGTAATTTTTGAAGCTTCTCCATCTAATACTAAGTATTTTCCTTGTTTTAAAGTTTTAATTTCTACTACTTTTGTTGGCATTAAATTCCCTCGAAAATAAATAAATTTTATATTTTTTTATGATTTATCCTAGATAATTCATTGTTCTTCCATTAATCATGTATTAAACAGTATTATACTGATTTGAAGAACAATCATCGTTACTTTCTAATTATAAGTAATTAAATCACATTATAAAAAAATTAATTGTATAACATTGATACAATATAAATATGATATAATTTATATTCAATCTAATTAATATAAGTTACTCTCATCTATAAGTATCTATAGATATTAGGAATACATAATATGTAATAATGATGAAAAATAAATATCTTATTATAAGATAAATAATCTTATAATTACTGATTAGATTTAAAGAAAATCTAATATATTTTTCAATAATTTTAATAAGATATTATAAAATAAACAATACGAGGTAAATTATATGCCTATAAACAGTAATATTAATAAATTTCATGAGATGCAATCATCATGGTATACATGGAGAAATAATGCAAATACCATTACAATGGTAGGATTATCATTTCTAGTTGCATGTTTCACCGGATTAATGGCACAAGTAACAATTGCAACTCCTTGGAGTCCAGTATTAATCTCATTCCAAACATTTGCAGTACTACTTGCAGGTGCATTCCTCGGAGAAAAATGGGGAGCATTCAGTATGGTATTATATGCATTACTAGGAATTATAGGAATGCCATGGTTTACTGGAATGGAACACGGCCTTGCATGGATTTTATCAGCTAGTGGAGGATATATTGTAGGATTTGTTTTCGCTGCAGCATTCACTGGTTACATGTTTGACCATCATCCTAGTTCTAGAAAACCTGTTCAAACAGTAATTGTTATGTTAATAGCTAACTTCATTTGTATATACATTCCAGGATTAATTGGATTATATAACTTTATGTTAGGTACTGGCAGTGCATTATCAATTAGTCAACTAATATTAATGGGTGTATTACCATTTATTGTAGGTGACATTATAAAAATTGCAATTGCATCTGGTATATCAACATCAATATTACCAAAAGAAGATTAAATTCTTTAATAATGTGAAATGGAGAATATTATTTTTTCTATTTCATTAACTTCTTATTTTTTTAATAATATACTCTTTATTTTAATAAACACTATTTCTAAAAAAAAGTTTATATGATAACTAAAAAAGGATATCATAGTCTATGTTATATTTAATATTCTACAAAAAAAGTATTTCTATTCAAAATTTAAAAAAAAATAATAGATAGTACTGAAAAATTATAAGTTATTCAGTAGTACTATCTATTGGATTTTTATGTACATTATGATCTCTGTTAAGCCATGCTTCATCATATACATTTTTAAGAGTATGCATATCCACACTTGTATAAATCTGTGTTGTACTAAGATTACTATGTCCAAGTAATTGTTGAATAGATCTTATATCAACACCATTTTTAAGTAAGTGTGTAGCAAATGAGTGTCTTAATATGTGGGGAGTTACCCGTTTATTAATACCTGCTCTTTTAGCATGATCTTTAATCATTAACTCTATGTAACGTGAGGTTAGTTTATTATTTTTTTGGTTAACGAAGAGATATTCATTCTCCACTCCCCGTTTATCAAGATATTCATTAATAAGATTTAATGTAGTATCATCAAATATTACAATTCTATCTTTTTCTCCTTTACCTCTGACTCTTATTGTTCTTTCATCCTCATCAATCGCTCTTATCTTAAGATTTACTAGTTCAGATACACGTAATCCTGTAGAGTATAATAATGTTAAGATTACTTTATTTCTTAAACGTGTGATATTCTGTGGGTTTGATTTCTTAGGATCATAATCTGCATCTCTAGCATGTATAAGATCATATACTTCTTGTTCATTCAAGGATTTTGGTAGTGATTTTGTTCTTTTTGGTGCTTTAATTTCATCATATATTGGAATTTCAGCATATTCAAAGAATTTCTTTAACACTACTGTTACCAGATAAAGGTAGTTCTGTGATACTTCCTTTTCTCTTTTTAGGTATTGTAAATATCTTTTAAATGAACGTAGCATGTCTTTTGGAGAATTAAGCTTTTTTTGTGATAATAGAAATCTGTGAAAACTGTTAAGGATTGACTTGTATGTTTTCAAAGTATTTGTTGAGTAACTTTGAATATCTAATTCAAGTATGTAGTCCTCGATTTGATCTTCTAATTCTAATTCTTCTAGGTATTCTGATGTCAAGTAGATACACTTCCTTATCTCTATTTTCACTTATTCTACGATTTCTTCTATTAAGTTTATCATAATGTATTTTTTTATGATTGTTGTTGTAATTATTTTGTAATTATTTTTATTGTTTCAGGTTTTTTTACAACTTCATTCATTTTTACTGCTGTTAGACATTCAACATTTTTTTCTCTGGCAAGATCAACCAATCTTTGACTTATTATTCCATCAAAGACTACTGTTTTTACATCATCTTGGGTGTTTTTTATTTCATTGTATATGTTTGCTACTGGTACTTCCTTGATTTCATTGAAATCTGCGTTGTAGAATTTTCCTTTGCTGGTTCCTGATAGTTGGTTTAATATTTTTTGATATTTGTTTAGTTTTGGTTGTTTTTTTTCTGTTTCCTGTTTTTGTGTGTTCTCTTCTTTTTCATGTCTGGGTTTGTCTTCTGGTCTGTGTTGTTTATATTGGTGTCTTATTTCTTGTTTGTGTTGTGGCTGTTTTTTTTCCTCGTGGTTGTATTGTGTTGTTTGTCTGTGTATTTTATTGTTTTCTGTGTGGTTGTTGTTTGTTCTTGGTTTGTTGTGGAATTTGTGTTGGTTATGGTTGTAATTTGCATGACTTGTTATTTTGTCTACTGATGTTTTGTTTTTTAGTGCGTAGATTACTTGGTCTTTATCTAGGTATTCTACTTCCTGTCCTCTTGGTGCTCTTGTAACATAGTCTATGTCACCTATTTGGAGTAATTCTTTTAGTATTAGATCTCCTCCTCTGTCACCATCTAGGAATGCTGTTATTGTTCTATCTTTTGTAAGGTCTACTACTGTTTTTGGTATGTTTACTCCTTCTACTGCTATGGTGTTTTTTATTCCATATTTTAGTAGGTTTAGTACGTCTGATCTTCCCTCAACAATGAGAACTGCATCTGATGTTGGAGTATTTGGACCTGCAGGAAGGTTATCTTCACCATATTCTATAATTTCAGGCATTCTTATTGATTCTTTAACTTCTTCTATCATTCTTGAACTTTCAGGTGTGAAGTCTTCCATCATGTTCTGATATAATTCTTTTGCTCTTTCAACAATTGTTCGCCTTTTTACTGCTCTTACATCTTCAATTTTCGTTATTTTTAGGTTTGCTTCGCATGGACCTACTCTATTTATTGTTTCTAATGAAGCAGCGAGTATTGTTGTTTCTACTCTATCTAAGCTTGATGGTATTATTATTTCTCCCTGGGTTCTTCCTGATTTGTTAGTCATCTCTACTTTTATTCTTCCTATTCTACCAGTTTTCTGTAATTCTCGTAGATCCAGACTATCACTTAGAAGTCCTTCGGTCTGTCCAAATATTGCTCCTACAACATCCGGTTTTTCTACAAAACCCTTTGCATTTATTTGTGAATGTATTAAATATTTTGTTGTTGTAATTTCATCTTTTACCATGTAATAATAATCTTCGTCATCATGGTATTTGGCATTTTTATGTGTCATTTAATCGCCTTTTTTTTATATTTTAAGCGATTGATGAAAGGAATTGTTTCTATATATTTATTATTGTTAAGGAAATATTCAATGATGAATTTCCATAACTTCGGTTTATTTATGATTTTAGTAAATTTTATAATAATATAATAAATTAACTTAAGAATTCTTCTTATATGAAAGAATCTAAGTAATTTTAGTCTTCCATTAGAATTTTAAGCCTTATTTTTATCATGTTTTATCATACAACATGTAATTATTGTCATCAATAATTAATGCTTATTATTGTAATAAATTCATACATATATTTTATAACTACTTCGTTATATCATATACAGTTAATAATTTATATCATATATTATATTAAGTTATTGGATAAACTATAGAAGAATATATCTAACATAAAAAATATATATATATAGTAAAAACTAGCGATTATATTAATCGGAGGATATTATAGAAATGGAAAATTCATTAATAAGAGTAGTTTTAGACATACTAAAACCACATTCACCATCACTACCATCATTTGCTATGTATTTAAGTAGTCTTGAAGGTGTAGATGGAGTAAATATAACATTAATTGAAATAGATAAAGATACAGAAAACATTAAAATTACTATGGAAGGAAATGACTTAAATTACGATAAAATACGTGAAGCAGTAGAACATTACGGTGGATCAATCCATAGTGTCGATGAAGTTGTTGCAGGAAGAAGACTTGTAGAAGAAGTAACAACACCACAGGACTAAATAAACTAGTATCTAACTAACCCCCTCTTTTCTTTCATTCATTTCTTAATTATTAATTATTTTTTTTAGATAATGAAACTTGAATAAAAATATAATGTATAATAAAACACTAATCATATGGAGAACATTAATACAATAAATTATTATATAGGATGTGCATAAAATGTCAGGAAAAATAACACCAAAAACTGTTTTAAATTTCAATAAAAAAGAGCCTAAGAAAATAACACTAGATAATTTACTTGATATTTCTAGTACAGATAATGTGTCAGATGCAATAAAAAACTTATATGGAAAACAAGGTTTACTCTGCGATGTTAAACCAATAGATTCATCATATAAGGTAGTTGGAAAAATTAAAACAGTTGAAACTGATTCTTATGATTGGGGTACATGTATAAAAGGAATCTATGCTGCTGAACCTGGAGATGTGTTACTCATAAAATGTTCAGATACCGAACATGCTGTCTGGGGTGAAATGGCTTCTCAAGCAGCTAAAAAACATGGATTAAAGGCAACAGTTGTATATGGAGCATCACGTGACACTCCTGATATTATAAAACTAGGTTATACAGTATTTTCAAAGGAAATAAAATCCCGTGCAGGTCTACCAACAAATGATGGTACCATAGGAGACAGATTAATCCTTGACGATATGGCTATTTGTGATGGAGACATCCTTGTTGGAGATATGGATGGTGTTGTTATTATACCACAAGAAAAAGTAGAGGAAGTACTTGAAGAAGTTAATAATATTAAAAAATTTGAATCTAGTTGTATTAAAGAATTAATAAAAGAAGATAAGCCATTAGATAAGATATTAAAAATAGAATAAAATTTTTTATTAATCGCCCCCATTTATTTAATCTTTTTTTACAATGTAATAGAATATGAACTAAAATAAATTTATCATGCATACTATGTGATATAACCTGTTCCTATAGTAAACCTATTTATAAAAAAATAGATAGTATTTAAAGCTATCCAAAAGTATAAATATAAAGACATGTAAACTTTATAATATCATTTATAAAAAAAATGTGATAAAATATATAAAGGAAAAAAATAATTTTTAATGAATAAAAAAATACAATTCAGAAAAAACAGAAAATCACCTTCAAAACTAAAATAAACATAACAACCACCCTTCAATAAACCAAGAGAAATAATTAAGACTAATTTTCAAAAAAGTATAATTAATCCAATAACAATCATCAATCATTTTATTATAAAAAAATTATTAATTCCAATTCCATATAATGGAATAAAATAAAATATTAAAGAAAATGACGAAAAAAGATAATAAATTTAAAGAAATAGGTACAATAAGCCACATAACAAGCACAAACAAAATAATTGTACCGTCAAAACAAACACCACGGATTGGCACAACGATACTAAACAAAAAACACAAGCCAATAGGTAAACTAAGTGACATCTTCGGATCCACTAAAAAACCATACCTATCAATAAAAACCAGCAAAAAATACAGAAAAGCCAAGCCCGGTGAAAAAGTATATTTACCACCAAGAAATAATAAAAGGAGGATGAAACAACGGCAGGCATACTAAAAAGAAAAAGAAGATACGGAAGACCTCACAAAACACGAAAATCAGAGAAAAACAAAAAATCATCCAAAAAAGAAACAACTGAGAAACCAACACCCACCACAAAACCAAAAACACAAACCAAACCAAAAACTAAAAAACGAGGACCGGGAAGACCACCAAAAAGCAAAAAAACTAGTAAGAAAAAAGATGAGGCAATCACAGATACCGAATCTAAACATACAACAACAATCCTAGAAAAACAAGAACCACCAAAGAAAAGAGGACCAGGAAGACCACCAAAAAGTAAAAACAAGAAAACACAGGAAAAAGAAGTTAAACGAGGCCCTGGAAGACCAAGAAAAGAAACAAAAAGAAAACCAGGAAGACCTAAAAAAGAAACAACTGAAACAAAACCTAAACGAAAACCAGGAAGACCAAGAAAAAATAAGAAAAAAGAAGACGAAACTAAGACAACAACCAAAAGAAAACCAGGAAGACCACCAAAGAACAAAAAAGAAGAGAAATCCAACGACGATAAGAAGAAAGAGAAAAACAAGAAACCAAATCCATTACTAGAAATAATGGATAACTTCAAAGACGACAACAACGACACATCATCCGATGACGATACTGAAGCAGAATTAAACGATTTAATAATCAACAATCCAATGGGAGATAATGTTGATGTTATAATACCTGAAGATTCTGATATAGAACTCATGTCCAATTCTGACCTAGACGTTGAAGAAATCATCAAGATAGACACAACAGACACTGATGAAATTGAAAAAGAATTAGAAAATAATAATGGACTCAGTGAAAAAGAACAGATGAAAGAAGACGTTGCAGAGATGGAGAAAAAAGAGACAAAATGTCCAGAGTGTGGTTCAACAAAACTAATCAATGACCATGAACGTGGAGAAGTAGTCTGTGGAGCCTGTGGTTTAGTAATCGATGATAACATTGTAGACATGGGTCCGGAATGGAGAGCATTCGACCATGAACAGAGAGATAAAAGAACCAGAGTAGGAGCTCCAATCACATACACAATACACGACAAAGGACTATCAACTATGATAGACTGGCGTAACAAAGATATCTATGGAAGAGATATACCAGCAAGAAACCGTGCACAATGGTACAGATTAAGAAAATGGCAACGTAAAATCAGAATCAGTGGTGCAACAGAAAGAAACCTGGCATTTGCATTAAGTGAGTTAGACCGTGACTCATCAAGATTAGGACTTCCAAGATCAGTACGTGAATCAGCATCAGTTGTATACAGAAATGCTGTGGACAACAAACTTATACGTGGACGTAGTATTGAAGGAGTTGTAGCTGCATCATTATACGCTGCTTGTCGTAGATGTAAAGTACCAAGAACACTTGATGAAATTGCAGAAGTATCCAGAGTAAGTAAAAAAGAAGTTGGAAGAACTTACAGATTCCTAACCAGAGAATTACATATAAGACTACCACCAACATCCCCTATCGACTATGTACCTAGATTTGCTAGTGAACTAAACCTATCAGGTATTGTTCAATCTAAAGCAATAGAAATCATTAACCAGGCAATGGAAAATGGTTTAACAAGCGGTAGAGGTCCAACAGGTGTAGCTGCTGCTGCATTATATATTGCAAGTGTATTATTAGGTGAAAGAAAAACACAACGTGATGTAGCAGATATTGCAGGAGTAACAGAAGTAACAATCAGAAACAGATACAAAGAGTTAACAGAACAACTAGATATGGGTGTAAACCTATAATACTAGTTATTTAATCCTCACCATTCTCCTTTTTTTAGAAAAAATAGCTAATTATATTATTTATTTAAGAAACAGTTACGAATTAAATTTTATTTTATAGAAAAAAATAGTATTAAAAAGGGAATTATAGAAATAAAATCCCCCGTCATTTATATAAAAAATATTTTTGATTCTAGAACGGTTTAAATACCATTACAGCCCATACTATGATGAATAATATAACAACACCATATAATATTTTTCTTTGTTTTGCTACTTGTTGCTGTTTTAATTGATATTGTTCCTGACATTTATCAGAGCAGAATGATTCAGTCATAGGAATAGGTTTACCACAAATAGCACAATGTCTATGAGCTTCAACTACCATAAAATATTACCTCCCTTAGGTCATGTGAATGTCTAATCAGTAGTTATGAGTGTACCGATAGGTTCATTGATAGCTTTTTTAACATTCTCTGGATTGTTACCATTAAGTATTACGGTTTTTATACCTGAACGTTTTATTATTTCTATAGCTGTTTTATCAATGAATTCATAAGTACCTGCTTTTGTTTCGTTGCCTGATACTATTTCCATTAATTTATCTGCTGTTACTTCATCAAACATGACTGCGTCATCATACTTGTTTGGATCTTTATCATATAATCCGTCAACACTAGTAGCATTGATAACTAGGTCTGCTCCAACAAATTCAGCTAGAATACTACCAACAGCATCTGTACTGTGAGCAGGTTCTGTACCACCCATAACAACAATCTTATTAGTAGCAGAGTATTCTAGTGCTTGTTGGAAGTTAACTGGAATAGCAGGGAATGCTATGTCTTTAAGAGCTAGCTGAAGTAATCTTGCATTAATTCTAGTAACTTGTATTCCAATCTCGTCACATATGGATTCTGTTTCACCCATATCTCTGACAACACTTATATAATCACGTGCAGGTCTACCTCCACCAACAACAATGAATATTTCATGTTCATTGTAGAGTTCTCTGATTACATCTGCATATGCTTCAAATTTCTTATTATCATATTCTTTTAGTAGAATTGATCCACCAATTGTAATAACTATACGCATTAATACTCTTCTCCTAATAACTTTAATCAATATACTACAAACAATCTATAGAATAGAAAGTTTAAATTTTAACTATTTATATTTATCTATTCTATTATTTTTATATTTAATTGATAAGCAAAAAACTAACATAAAACTAAAATAGAATATAAAACATAAATATAAACATAATGTAAAATTGAATATTATTCACATATATATTCAAAAAATAGAGTAACAGGAACTAAGGATTACATGACAATAGAGTGATTAAAGTATAATCCAATGATAAATAAGAAAGTCACCTGCTACTAAAAACAACACATATTAACGCTAAACAATATCATCAAATTATTAAAAAAAAAGGAAAGTGAATTATAAAATGAGTGACGTATCATCAAAAGAAATGTACGAAGTTAAAAAAACTCTAAAAGAATTAGAAAATAAGAAAGGAAGAGGAACTGAACTAGTAAGTGTATACATACCACCTGACAAGCAAATTAGTGATGTAAGAAAACAGATGGTTGACGAAATCGGACAGAGTTCAAACATTAAAAGTAAACAAACAAGAAAAAATGTACAGTCAGCTATTGAAGTAATTATACAAAGATTAAAACTATTCCCAAAACCACCAGAAAAAGGATTAGTAATGTTTGTAGGTATGATTCCAAAGGGCGGACCTGGAACAGAGAAAATGGAAACATACGTATTCCAACCACCTGAACCAGTACAGACCTACATATACCACTGTGACAACCAATTCTTTGTAGATCCACTAAAACAGATTATAGAATACAAGGAAGTATATGGAGTAGTTGTACTAGACAGAAAAGAATCAACCATAGCAACATTAAGAGGAAAAAGAATAGATATCATCAAACACTTAACTAGTGGAGTACCTGGAAAACATAAAGCAGGAGGACAGTCACAGAGAAGGTTTGACAGAGTAATTGAATTAGCAGCACACGAATTCTTAAAACGTATAGGAAGACATGTTGATGAAGCATTCCTACCACTGAAAGATGAACTAAAAGGAGTACTAATTGGTGGACCAGGACATACAAAGAATGATTTTGTAGACGGAGACTATATACACTATGAAATACATGATAAGATTATCAACATTGTAGACACATCATATACTGGAGATTTCGGAATAAGAGAAGTGATAGATGAATCCATGGATACATTAGCAGAAATGGATATCATCAAAGAAAAGAAACTTATGAAAAGATTCCTCCACGGATTAATATCAGAAAATGGATTATCCACATATGGTGAAGAGGAAGTTAGAAGAAACCTGCAGATGGGAGCAATAGAAACACTGCTGCTATCTGAAAACCTTAAATCAAAAAGACAAACATACACCTGCCCAGCATGTAACACAATAGAAGTCATAACAACAAGACAACACCAGGAACCACCGGAAAAAAGATGTCCAAAATGTAATGAAATCATGAAAATAACAAAAACACAAGAAACAACAGAAGAACTAATAGAACTAGCAGAAGAAGTAAACACCAAAGTAGAAATAATATCCATCGAAACAGAGGAAGGAACCCAATTAGACAAGGCATTTGGTGGAATAGCAGGAATACTAAGATACAGAGTTAAATAAATAAAACACTATTAACCCCCCCCCTCAAATACCTTTTTTTAAAATAAAATTAATAAAAAAATACCTTCACATACACATGAACTAATTATAAATAAAGAAATAATAATATAACCCTTATTCAAAATAAAAGAATTCATAATATAAAACAAGATTACTACTTAACTACCATTAAAATTAGAAGAAAAAATAAATAAAACAATAGAAAAATAATTAAAAAAAATAAAAGCAGGGTATTAAAATAACAGACCTACTTATTTAAATCATCAAGATAAACAATATCATCAGTAACCCTATTTAATAATCGCTTATCATGACTGACAAGAAGAACACCGACATCCCTCTCACGGACAATGGTAAGTAAACTATCCAAAATCTGAACCTGAGTAACAGCATCAAGCATAGTCGTGATCTCATCAGCAATAATAAACTTAGTTCTAGGATTCATTGCTCTGAGAATAGAAAAACGCTGTAATTCTCCACCGGATAACTCTGAAGGAAAACGTTTGAACCATTCTTCCTTAATACCAAAAGTATCAAGAACATCCTCTGGTGGCATCCAAGACTCAGTAAGTACCTGACGCATATTCCAGCGCGGATTCATAATCTTCTCAGGATGCTGATAGATTAATTGAATAGGATTGAATCCAGAGCTAAACTGTTCACCATTAACGGTTACCTGACCATCATAATTCTTGATAAATCCAGTTAATATCTTACAAAAGGTACTTTTACCACTGCCACTATCACCAAATAATCCTATAACCTTATCATTAGTCATTTCAAAGTTCACATTATCCAATACTTTATGTTTACTTGTGTATCCATAGGATATGTTTTCTGCCTTCAATGTATTCATATTAATCCTCCTCAATTAATGGATGATAGCATCTGATCATTGTCCCATCTATTTCTCTAAGTTCCGGAAGTTTATCAATACACTCCTCTGTCTTATATGGACAATTATCCTGGTACGGACATCCCTCTGGTATATGCATGTATGATGGCTGATGACCCTCTGTTAATTCAAAGTACGTGTCAGGTAATGCTCGGTACAATGATCTTGTATATGGATGTAACAGGTTTTCACCCTCACCCTTGAAGTTTTCAGTATCAGTAATCTCAATAACATAACCGAGGTATAATATTGCTATACGGTCACTGGTTCTCATTGCAGTATCAATATCGTGGGTAATCAGAATCATGCCCACACCATCATTTTTCAAGTCAATAAGACTATTAATTGTTTCTTCAACAGATTTCTCATCTAAACCTGGTGTAGGTTCATCTGCAATGATTGTATCCGGATTATTTAGTAGTGCTGTTGATATTAATACTTTACGTGCCATTCCTCCAGATAACTGGAAGGGATACATTTCATCAACTTCCTCTGATAAACCATAACGTTCAAATATTTTTCTCTGCTTACTCAGACGCTGTTCTCTTATCTCAGGGTGGTCCTCATCCACATATCCTATAGCTTGTTCTTTAACCTTCATTAACGGGTTAAGATAATTAACAGATTGAGGTATGAGACTGATATTCTTACCACGTACCTTTTCCTGCAGTTCTGGTGTCAGTTCCTCACCTTTATATTTTATACTACCATTAACTTCTGCATTTAATGGCAGAATACCCAGAATGGCATGTGCAAGTAGGCTTTTACCTGACCCGCTAGAACCAAGAACTGCTAATATTTCATGACTATGAACTGTCATTGTTAAATCAGATATAACATGTAGTTTACGTTGTTCCAGTCCCTTGAAATACTGGTTGAAAGATATTGAAAGATTCTTTATTTCTAATAACTCATCCATGCTTAGTCCTCCTATGTTTGTGCACTCTGCGGATCTAGTAGTTTATGGACATTCTCCCCTATAAGATCAAACAGCAATACTAAAAACAGTAATGACAATCCAGGGTAGAATGCTAGCCACCAACAGCCAAGGCTAAGATAACTCATACTTTCTGATAATATTATACCTATTGCCGGTTCGTGTGGTGAAAGACCAAATCCGAGGAATGTTATACTTGCCTCGTGCATAATTGCATGAGGGAACATTAAGATTACTCCTACAATAATCTGTGACACTACACTAGGTAGAATATGATGTCTTGCAATCCATAGCTTTGATTTATCCAGATTTTCAGATAATTTAACATATTCTGTTGTTTTAAGTTGTTTTATCTCTGCTCTAAGTACTCTTGCTAGTGGTGTCCAGTGTGTTAGTCCAACACCCATAATTACACCATAGAATCCGCCTCCACAGGATATGGATATTAGTATAATTAGTAATATGTGCGGAATTGAACCGAACAGGTCAATAGCAGCTGCTACAAATTCATCAGCTACTCTGTTAACACTAGATAATATACCAAATAATACTGCTATAATTGTACTTACAACAGATGCAAATGCACCTACTCCTATACTAAGACCTAATCCTAGCAGTGTTCTTTGGAACATGTCACGGCCCATCCAATCAGTGCCAAATATATGTTCAAAGGAGGGTGCTTCATTAATACTTGCAAAGTTAGTTGTTAAACTACTAGAATCAATGAAGAAATTACTAAGAAATACACTGAGAAGAATTAAAGATGCAACAATAATTATAACCAGTGTTTTAGTTCTGAGGTTAGCATGATATAAAACCCATGGTCCTTTGTCTTCTTTATTCTTTTTCAAGATTCTCATTCTCCTTTATTCTTGGATCAACAAAGTAGTATAGTATATCTGCAAATAAGTTACCTGCAAACACGAATATAGCACTTATCAGCACTATACCTAATAGTAGTGGCACATCACTTTGAAGTCCTGCTGCTACTGCTGTCTGTCCGATTCCAGGATACTGGAATACTTGTTCTACTAGTACTGCTCCACCAAATAATTCACTGAAATTCATGAATTGCAATGTGAGAGCAGGAAGTAATACATTTCTTATAGCTTGTCTTTCAATTAAAGGCCATCCTGATTCTCCTCTTGCCTTAGCAAATAATATGTAATCAGAGGATAAGACGTCAACTAATTCATTACGTGTGTATAATGCTATTGGTGCTACTCCAACAAGACTTAACGTTAATGTTGGAAGTACCAGTCTTGCAATCCACTGCCATATTGTTACATCTGATTCAACTGTTCCAATGGGAACTCCTAATCCTATCGGGAACCATCCCAGATATACTGAGAATACTATCAGTACCAATAGTCCTATCCAGAAGGATGGTGCTGATTGCAATATGTAACAGTATACTTTTACTAGTTTATCTATCCATGAACCCTTATTTTTACCTGCAACAATTCCTAATCCAAATCCGAGCAACCCACTTATAACCCATGATATTGCCATTAATACAATAGATGCTTCGAATTTCTGTGCAATAACATCTACTACTGGAATACGGTATATGAGTGATGTTCCAAGATTTCCTTGTAATAACATGAGTAACCATTTACCAATTTTAGTAGTTAATGGTTCACCAACACCCCAATACTGTTCTAGTGAAGCTCTTTGAGCAGCTGACACTGCTGTTTGTTGAAGATATGCATTTACTGGGTCAATAGGAGATAAATCTAGTAAAATAAAACTGAAAATTGCTACTGCAATCATTAAAACAATGAAATGTATTGTTTTATTTCTTATAAAAAGCATTGCTTTTTTATTCATTAAATACCCCCATATTGTAATAAGAAATTTATTTATTAAAAAAAAGAAAAGAACTGGAAATTTATTGTTTTAATCCCAGTTCCCTAATAGTTTATACTATTCTAGTTAGTAGAGTTATCACGAGTCCAGTCACAAATATTGGCCATGTAATCCTGTCCCATTTTTGGAGCCGTACCCATGTTAATACCATCTTTTACAAAGTAACAGTAATGATAATCTGCTACCCATAACCATGGTGCATCACCGTTAGGACCAAATCCTGAGCCATCACCAATGTATGCCGCCTGTGACCAGTATTGGTCAGCTTGATTCTGGCTGGTTGCACTCATTGCTTGGTCTAGTATACTGTCTACCTGTGAATTATTATATGCGTTAGGATTCATATAATCATCACGTGTTAGATTTTCTTTACTGTGATACTGCTGATAAGTGTTTCTGTATGGGTCATCAGAGGATTGCTGCATTAATACTCCTTGACTGTACATGTTTTTGTAGATTGTATCCCAATCTGTACCTTCTAGTTCTACATTAATACCTATTTGTTTTGCTTGTTCTGATATGACTGTTGCTAGTGCTTGTCTTGATTGATCTTTGGAACTGTAGTATAATTTGAATGTTGCATTTGTTCCATTTTTCTCCACTATTCCATCACCATCAGTATCAGTCCATCCTGCCTCTGACAGTATCTGTTTTGCTTGGTCAACATTATTATCAGTTACTTTTGATGCATTGTTTGCATATGGTAATGAGTCTACACCACTGAATTCTGGTGTACCATGACCTTTGTATACTGAATCAATAATCTCCTGACGGTTAATACCTACATTTAATGCTTTTCTTATTGCTGGATCAGCT
>CACZOU010000063.1 GCA_902782945.1 uncultured Methanobacteriaceae archaeon | reverse complement strand
CATTTAGATGAACTTTCACATGACAATGTTACTGCAACTGCTGGTACTCCTGTGTTTGCATGGGAAGGTAATAGTACTACAATAGAAGCTGGAAACACTAAAACTCTTGATGTAACTGTACCAGTAAGTTTAAGTAGCAATTTTGCAAGCGGTGAAGGATATTCAAGAGATTCAGAATATACAGGTGAAGCAATTGGCGTAACTGTTTCATTTCAAATAACAGCTACTCAAGTTCATTAATACTATAAGAATAATATTTCGATATTATTCTTAATTTTAATGTCTACTATTTTAGACATTAAAATTAGGAATAAAGATAGGTGACGCATATGAATAAGAATAAAAATAAAATTATATATATAGTTATTATTATTTTATTAATTGCTTTAGCTACATGCATTTCTATCAAACTGTTTAAAAAAGAAAATACAAAAAAACATAGTGATGATATTGATGTAATTAATATAGATTGTAATGATGAAAATTGTGAAGAAGATACAAAAAATAAAGATAACAGTAAAGAAAAAAATACTGATAAAAAAGGTGATGATTCATCAAATTCAGGATCTGGTTCTAGCAATGGAAATGGTTCGGGTTCAGGATCTGGGAATGGAAATGGCTCTGGTTCTGGATCAGGTTCAGGTGATAGTTCTGGATCAGGTTCAGGCTCAGGACCTGGTTCTGGATCAGGAACAAGCGATAGTGGTGAATCAGGAACTAGTGATAGTGGATCATCTGATACACCTGCTGAAGACTTAATCGTTGGTGATAAAGAACATGTATGGAGTAGAAATACAAATTTAAAAATATTTGATGTTGAAAGCATTGCTCCTGGATATCATGGTACATATGATTTTGCATTAAATAATAATACCAGCAAAAATGTTAATTATTCAATTACTTTTAATGAGGATAATCAATATAATGCTAACATGATGTATAAATTAAAAAGAAATAATAAATATATTGCTGGTGATACAGATAGTTGGGTTTATTATAATAAATTAAATTTCAGTGACAAAATATTGAATAGTAAAGATGAAGATATCTACACTTTAGAATGGAAATGGGTAAGTACGGATAATGATACACCTGCAGGAAGAGGAACAGATGCACACTATAAAATAAATATATCAGTTGAAGCAGTTGAAACAGCTGCAACTGACCCTGAAGGGTCTGGCGGCTTAAATCCATTCACAGGAGATAATATTATATATTATATTGAATTATTAATTATATCTGCTTTAGCTATTCTATTATTAGTATCAAAAAGAAAGAATAGTGAAGAAAATGAAGATAAAGAAAATATTTAGTATAATTAGAAATATAATTTTAGATTTAATAATTATTGTATTAATTGGTGCTGTCATATTCAGTTTTATAAATAAAAATAGACCAGTACCTTTATTTAATCATTACTTTTTTACAGTACTTACAGGAAGTATGCAGGATACATTACAAGTAGGAGATAGTATAATTGTAAAAAAAGTAGATAAATACAAAGTAGGAGATATAGTAACATATAAGAAGGGTAAATCTTATGTAACTCATAGAATTGTTAAAATTGATGGGAATAAAATAACAACTAAAGGTGATGCTAACATGCAATCTGATCCACCTTTTGATAAAAAGTATATATTAGGAAAATTTATATATAAAAGCAAACTATTAAACTTCTTAGTAAATAATAAATTACTAATTATACTATTTGTTATAATTTTATATTTACTTTCCTTAGTTATTAGATCTGGAAAAGAAGATGAAGAGAAAGACGAGGTGGAAGTAATATGAGAAGATATAGAAGACGAGCAAGAAATAAAAAAATAATTTATGTTGCTTCTTTTATATCTGCTATTGCATTGATTACTGCACTTGGTTATGCATATTTTACTACAACAGGATCATTTTCTTCTAGTGCTAACATAAGCATTCCAGCATTTGCTCCAAAAGTAAATAATAGTTATAACATTTCTCAAACAATTAATTTAGTTAATACTATAACAAATGGTAAGTCTTTAGCTCCTGGAGCTGAAGGTAAATTTAAAGTAGATATTGATTTTACACAAGTTGATAGTGATGTATATTACAAAGTATTTAATGATTCAACTAATATCCCTAATAATCTTAAATTTTATGTAGATGAAAATCGTACAACAGAATTTAGTACAATTGTCGGAACTGAATTAAAAGATAATCCAAATAGATTAGCTGAACATTATATATATTGGAAATGGATATATGATAATAGTGCTGATAGTAATTTAAATGATAGCTTATATATG
>CACZOU010000062.1 GCA_902782945.1 uncultured Methanobacteriaceae archaeon | reverse complement strand
GCACAAGGTTTAGTATTTACAGCTATTCCTGAAACTCAGGCTATCTACGGTTTCCTTATCGCTATCTTATTATTAGTATTCGGTGGAATACTCGGAGCATAGATTAAAAATAGAAAGGCTATTAGCCTTTGATAAATATTTTTTGGAGGAACATAGATGAGCGTTGGAGCAGATAAAATAATATCAAATATAAAAGCAGATGCACAAGCAAAATCTGATGAAATAATCTCCAAAGCTACAACTGAAAGTGAAAAAATACTTGCAGATGGTGAAGTACAAGCTCAAAACGAAAAGCAAGCAATTCTTGACGCTGCAGAAAAACAAGCTGAAATGAAATATCAACAAATTATTTCAGAAGCTAAAGTTAATGCAAGAAGGAAAGAATTAGAAGCTCGTGAAGAATTAATTGAAAAAGCTTTCAGAATTGCATCAGAAAAAGTAGAAAAACAAGCATCTGAGAATTCCGCAGAGTATGTGGAATCATTAAAAGCAATGATTAAAGATGCTTCTATTCAAGTAGGTGGAACTCAACTCGAAATACTCGTAAGAGCAGATGATGTTGAAAATGTAGAATCTATGATTGATGAAGTATCAGAATATGTTGAAAAAGAAACTGGTAATAAAACAACATTCATTATCGGTGAACCAATAGACATTATTGGTGGAGCAGTTGTAAAAACTGTTGACGGTGATGTTGAAGTTAAAAATACCATAGAAGCACGTATGCTTCGATACAGAAAAACTCTAAGATCAGAGGTTGCTAAAAAACTATTTAGATAGAAGGAGGAGAATTAAATGGAAGAAAGCATTACAGGATTAATTTCATCTTTCGGATTCTCTCCTGAGTCATTCATTGCATTATTAGTTGTGGTACTAGCTGTAATAGGAGCAGTAATAGTAGTAATAACATTCAGACCATTAATGGAATATTATCCATACACTTATCCAAATGCTAGGGTAAGAGCAAAAATAGGTAAAATTCTAAATGATAAACAAATAACAGAATTAGCAGATTCCGAAAGTCTCGACGAAGTAAAAAATTACTTAAGAGGACAAAAAGATTATGCAAAATTCATAGACAAGTATCCAATTGAACAAGCTTTAGATGCAAACTTAGCAGAATCCTATGATTTATTAGCTAGAATTGCTCCTAAAGATTTAAAACCAACATTTGATTTAATGTTAGATCAATGGGATATTAAAAATATCAAAAGTGTTTTAATCGCAAAAGAAGCAAAACTAAACGATGAAGAAACACGTGAATTATTAGTACCTTATGGTGTATTAAAAGATGATCAAGATAAACTAATTGAAGCAGATTCTGTTCAAGATATAATAGTAGCTCTTGAAGGAACACCATATGCTAAACTATTAGAAGATGCGTTACCAGCATATAATGAAAATAAAACATTATTAACATTAGAATCAGCATTAGATAATTATTACTACGAAAGATTACTAGCTAAATCAGCAAGTCAAGCTGACGATAACACTAGAATGCTACACAGTTACGTAGGAACAAAAATAGATATCTCTAATATTAAAATAATATTAAGAGCAAAAGCAGATGGTCTAACATATGATCAAATTAATCCATATGTAATAAACAGCGGATACCAATTACGTGAATGGAAACTTAAAGAATTCATGGAATCTGAAGATATGAATTCATTACTAAGTAGTATTGAAAGTTCTGAATATGGTTCAATAATAACAGACCACATACCAGAATATAACAGTACACAATCTATCACAGTATTTGATGAAGCACTAGATTCATATGAAAGAGACAGGGCTAATAATATCTTTAGAAAAAAACCATTTGGTGTAGGTCCAATAATCGGTTTCATGAACAAAAAAGAAACCGAAATTAAAAATCTAAAAATTATCGCAAGAAGTAAAAGAGGACCAGTATTACCAGGTTCCGAGATTAAGGAGATGTTATTATGAGAAATGAAATAGCAATAATGGCAGATCCAGATACAGTAACTGGTTTTATGTTAGGTGGAATCAAGAGCGGTTTCCCTGTACATAACAAAGATGAAGCAAAAACTACATTAAAACAATTAGTTGATGATGAATATCCAATCATTATCACAACTGAAAAAATTGGGGATGAATTAAGAGACGATATTACAAAATATAGCGGTTCTAAAGCATTACCAATGATAATTGAAGTACCCGATAAGTCAGGTTCACATAAAAGAGAAACTGATCCAATGAATGAGCTTATTAAAAGAGTTATTGGGGTTGAGATGGTAAAATGATCACAGGAAATATAATTAAAATTGCAGGTCCGGTTATTGTCGCTGACGGTATGCGAGGTACCCAAGTACACGAAATGGTTCGTGTAGGTGATATCGGACTCATAGGTGAAATTATTGAACTTCATGGCGACACAGCAACAGTTCAAGTTTATGAAGAAACTGCTGGTATTAAACCAGGAGAAAAAATTGAAAGTACTGGTGGTCCACTCTCAGTAGAATTAGGTCCAGGTATACTTAAATCAATTTACGATGGAATTCAAAGACCATTAGATGAAATTAAAGCATTATCAGGAGACTTTATTCCTAGAGGTATTGACGTACCAGCATTAGACAAGACAAAAGAATGGGAATTCAAACCTACTGCAAGTGTAGGCGACGAAGTAAATGGTGGAGACATCATAGGTACAGTTGATGAAACATCAGCTATTGAACATAAAATTATGATACCACCTAAAATATCAGGTAAAATCAAATCAATTGTAAGTCAAGGAAAATACACAATTGTAGATGATATTGCAGAAATTGAAACTGATAAAGGTATTGAAAAAGTTCAAATGATGCAAATTTGGCCAGTTCGTGTAGGAAGACCATACACAAACAAATTAGATCCAGATGTACCTCTAATAACAGGACAAAGAGCACAAGATACCTTCTTCTGTTTAGCTAAAGGAGGAACATCAGCTATGCCAGGACCATTCGGTTCAGGAAAAACTGTAACACAGCAACAATTAGCTAAATGGGCAGATGCTGATATAGTAGTATATATCGGATGTGGAGAACGTGGTAACGAAATGACCGAAGTACTTACCGAATTCCCTGAATTAGAAGACCCTAAATCAGGAAACCCATTAATGGACAGAACAGTTCTAATTGCAAACACATCAAACATGCCTGTAGCAGCTAGGGAAGCATGTGTATACACAGGTATTACAATTGCTGAATACTTCAGAGATATGGGATACGATGTAGCACTTATGGCAGACAGTACCTCAAGATGGGCAGAAGCTATGAGGGAAATTTCTGGACGTCTTGAAGAGATGCCAGGGGAAGAAGGTTACCCAGCATATCTTGCTTCAAGATTAGCACAGTTCTATGAACGTGCAGGAAGAGTAACAACTATCGGTTCACACAAAGCAATTGCATCTGTTACCGTAGTTGGTGCAGTATCTCCAGCAGGTGGGGACGTATCAGAACCAGTTACAACAAACACTTTACGTATTGCAAAAGTATACTGGGCATTAGATGCATCACTTGCAGATAGACGTCACTTCCCATCCATCAACTGGTTGAACAGTTATTCACTTTACGTAGACAGTATCACACCATGGTGGAACAATGAAGTAGGTAGTGACTGGAGAGAGTTAAGAAATACAGCAATGGCTCTTTTACAGAAAGAAGCAGAACTTAACGAAATTGTACAATTAGT